>CAZKNE010000232.1:0-572 GCA_964554005.1 uncultured bacterium
CGGTCCAATCTACCACAATCCAATAGAGCAGCGCTTGAGAATCTGCCGGGAGATTGGACCGGCTTTCAACATTTTTGGTATTAGTGATGAGTCCATCAAGATTTTGTAAATAGGCATGTTATTTACAGCTGTAAGCTTGCTGTTATCGTGAAGCTGAAAAAATGGGTCTGGATAGCTGAGGCGCTGGCGCTGGCGATCGTCGTTGGGCTTATCGTCTTCCGTTCGTCGTTTGGATTCTCGTCCATGATAACGCTCGACGGGGCTTCATACCCGAGCCGTGCCCTATCTGCCCCGCCGGCATTTGTGTGGACACGAGACCTCTCTGGGAACCTCGGTCATCTCTTCCAATCGGAATACTCTCACCTTTTCAAGGTCATCTTCTCCGTTGACAGACGTCTTATTGCGCCGTTGATTGGCCAGGGCCGTCCGGAGGTGAGATGCAAGCTCTTTGAACTCCCCAAAAGGCCTAAGCAGGTCAAACTCACGCACCAAGTGAGTCCGGCCTCCTTGTTCTGGGCAGTCGCCGTCTGCCAGAAGAAATACTCCAAGCGAACTGTTGTCACTCAGACAAA
>CAZKNE010000232.1:582-4264 GCA_964554005.1 uncultured bacterium
AAAAGACCTACTGGGCGACGTATTTCAAGGGACTAAGATACCTCTTGCTTATATAGTGGGCCAGATGTTCGTGGCCGCACAGAACGGACTCTGCCGGATAACCGCGGCACTTGGCTGCGGGCCGAATCCGAAAGGTGGGAAGCTCGTGTTTCATCTTATCGCAGCTGATGATCGTGATACCGATCTTTTCACTCAAGAGATCGATGTCAACAGTATTGGCCGGGAAGAGAGAGTGAGCTTCGAGTTCGAGCCGATCAGGGACTCTAAGTTCAGGTTGTTCGGGTTCTATCTCACGTCTCCAGACTGTGGTCCTGGCAGCGCCCCGAGGCTCTTGGCCACCAGAACCGATATCGAGCTCAATGGCCAAGCCTGGACCAACTACCGATCGCAACCTTTTGATCTAGTGTTCAAGGCTCAATACTGCGGGGCACAGGGCAAGCCGCTGCCAATTCCGCCGGGGATCACCTTGACGCAGCTGACGGACGTTGACATCAGGGATTATGACCCGATAAGGGTGGGCGAGCCCGTGTATCTGGGCAGCGACAAGGGGCAATACTCGGCAGCATATACCTTTCCCACCATTGCAGGCTCCTCGACCAAATACTACCTTATGCTTTTGCAGGTCAACGGCATCTCCGTTCCCTGCCAACGCTTTTTGTGCAAACATTCTGCCGGCACGCTCCTGGAGACAATGCGCCACGTCGTCCAAACTCTCATGATCGATAAGCCGCCGTGTGTCAATAGGCAGCACATCGTCATTCTGGCCTGCGTTCTGTTCTTTCTGCTGGCTGTTTTCGTCAACTGGATTGGGCTACCATATTTCTCCGCTAAAGTCCCTCGCTCGGGGAATATCGCCAACCCGCCGAGCACGCTCAACGACTCATCTGTTGACAAGGCGCAAGCGCGCGAGCAACATCGAAACTCGGAGGAGGCAACCAATTGAAGATAGGCCTTTGTGGTTTTCCGAAGGTCGGTAAAACCAGCGTCTTTGATGCGGTAACGGGGCTGGTGTCCGACGCACATGCACATTCCACCAACATCGCCGCCGTCCCAGTCCCTGATCAGCGACTCGACAGGCTTTTTGCGGACTTCCAAAAGTCCAGAAAAGTCCAG
Source organism: uncultured bacterium (assembly GCA_964554005.1). Classification (GTDB taxonomy): domain Bacteria; phylum B130-G9; class B130-G9; order B130-G9; family B130-G9; genus B130-G9. The sequence goes on from CAZKNE010000232.1 coordinate 1,696, forward strand.
GCCAAGATCGAGTATTTCGACCCGTATCTGCATGAGCCAGGTCCTGAGGATACCATCGGGCCAAGCCTGAATGCTGTCAAGGGCGCCTCTGTGCTCGGGCTTGTCGTTCGTGGATTTGAGAACCCGAACGTGCCAAACGTCTTCCACTCCATAGATATGAAGCGCGCCGTTGCCGTGTCCGTCGAGAGAATGTTTGAGGCGGACATCATTGTCTGCGAGCGACGCGTCGAGAAGATCGATGTCATGTATCGAAAGGCCAAGTCCGACGACCTCGAGAGGGAGCGAGCGATCATCGTCAAGTGCCTCGACCACCTGAGAGGCGGATCGCCGCTGTCGCAGCTCGAGCTTTCCCCGGATGAGCGAGCCGCCATTCAGGGCATCGAGTTCTTGACCGCCAAGCCAATTCTGATTGTTCTGAACGTTGACGAGAAGGATGCCTCGACCGAAAGGCTAGAGAAAATTGCAGCGGAGTTCAAGCCTCTGGCACCCCAATACGCCAGCGTAGTTGCGATCTGTGCCAGATTGGAGCGGGACCTGCTCGAGCTGGAGGAGGAAGACCGTGCGATGTTCATGCAGGATGCCGGCCTTACCTGCCTGGCCCAGGAGCGCATCATCCGGGCGTCATACGACGCCACTGGGACGATCTGTTTCTTCACAATCGGTGACGACGAGGTCCGGGCGTGGCCACTTAGGGCCGGCACGACGGCCATCAAAGCTGCTGGCACGGTCCACACCGATATGACCCGTGGCTTCATACGTGCGGAGGTCATCGCCCTCGATGACTACGTGAAGGCTGGCTCGATGCGCGAGATCAAGGCGCAGAAGTTGAACCGCCTCGAGGGCAAGGACTACGTCGTCGTGGATGGCGACATCATCGAGTTTAGGTTTCACGTCTGACACTGTGTGGTTGGGGCGCACCGTGTTCGACGACTGCCCTGGACGGACGCATGATTCAGTTGGGATTTGAGACCGCAATCCGCAATCCGCAATCCCCAATCGGTCCGGCCCTCAAATGTCAAGCCGATCAGAACCTGATACTGCCCCGGCGAATGTCGTCATCGTCGGCATTCTCGATCACCTGAATCTGCCCGAACAGGCTAACCTGGAGTGATGGGATTGTCGTGCGTCTGGGGCCTGCTAGGCAAGAGTGTTGTCGCGATTACCTTGTTCCGATTCAGGCTTCCTTTACAATCTTCCTCCTCGATGTATAGTTCATTGTGTGCTCAATGGTAATCACGCCTGGGAGGTCTTGCGGAAGCAGAAAGGAGTGTGTGGAGAATGGGCCTGATAAAAGCGGTCGAGGTCACCGGGACGGTGGATGAGCGGCGCGAACTCCACTTGGATGAGCCGTTGCCCGTCGCCGGTTCTGGCCCGGTTCGAGTGATCGTTCTTTTTGAGGGAAAGGATGATCCCACTGAAGAGGAATGGCTCAAGGCGGCTGCTTCAAACCCAGTTTTTGATTTCTTGAAGGACCCTGAAGAGGACATCTACTCGCCCGATGATGGCAAGCCGTTTGCTATTGGCTAATGCTCAAGCACAAAATCGTCCTCACACCGTTTCCGTTCGATGATCTCCGAGCCTCAAAGGTCAGACCGGCCGTATGCTTGACTGAACCTATAGGCCCGCACAGACATGTCGTTGTTGCGTTCATAAGCAGCAGAATCCCTCCCGAGATGTTTGAAACCGACCTGTTGATTGATTCTGAGAGACCGGATTTCGCAGCCACGGGCCTGAAGGTGACCTCCACCATAAGGCTGCACCGTCTTATGACTATCTCTGGCTCGGCGATACTTCGAGAACTTGGCTCTATGTCTGATGATATGGTCAGATAGGTCCGGTCGGCCTTGAGGAGGCTCTTTGATTTGCAGTAGAAGTGATATGTCGTCCGGGACGGTGATGTCGATCTCTTGAGAGAGCGCATCCGGGGAGGTCAGGAACGTAGGCTCCCCGGCTGTTCGGCCCCTTCTCGATAACCACCATGTATTTCATTGCTCTCCCCTTGTTCCGCTCATGCGTAGGTGAGGCGCCCCTTCGGCAGGGGAATCGGTCTGCCGAGTTCTTTGGCAGTCTCAATCCACTCCCTTATAGTTTGCTCGGCATTCAGGAGGGCTTCCTGGCGCGTTTTGCCGTCGGCCATGCAGCCTGGAAGCTCCGGAACCTCAGCGAGGAACGCGCCATCCTCCTCGCTCCAAAATATGATGATCTCGTATTGGGGGTCCATGTTCATTCTCCCAATCGCAGGTTATACTTCAAGATCAGGTCCCTGACCTGCTTGACTTGATAAGGTTTTCCCTTCCCGTCTCTGGGCTGTAAATTGAGGATTTCCTCAACCTCCTGCATCGTGAAGATGTGGTGATCTCCTCTCACTCGTTCCTCAAAACCAAGTCGCTTGAGAAGCTCACACAGCCCGTCAAAAGGGACGTTCGCGTCTGACCGACGCATCAATATGTGCTGGTACAACTTCTCGTGTTTGCCCATGACAGGAGCCTAACACAAACGGCCAGAGCCGGGCAAGGGGATTAGACCTTGTCCTGATGCAACGGCGCGAAGCATCGTCCGCTCAATCGGG
>CAZKNE010000233.1:0-4224 GCA_964554005.1 uncultured bacterium
TCTACATCTATGGAAACGCGGCCTACACAAACGCAGTGGGATATGAGGTCCAGACGCAGACCGCCGGGACGACCTACTTCGCAGACCTTGTTGGCTCGTCCGCTGGGGCAATAGCAGCCACCTCTTTCCTGCTCCCCGTGCTAGGCGTTTTTCAATCGCTTTTGATCGCCTCGCTAGTATCGCTTGTGGGATTTGTCTCCCTGATCTTGCCATCTGCAAGACGCGGGTCCTGAGGTGTGCGCCAGCCCAACAGACACAGCGGAGCAAAGCGTCAAGGAGATGACGGGGACTCGCTGGAGCCTATCGCATCGCGCTTGCCGCAATGGCGGCGCAGGATGATATAGATGATATATCAGATAGTATATGTGTGGACGGTCGAAGACCTAGTCACTGAGGCTGCTTCCGTTCAGGCAGAATCGGTGAGCTCGATTTTCGAGCGCTCACAGGACATGCGACTCAAAACATGAGCGCCTGATGGTCCATCGATTAAGTGTAAGCCATCAGCGTGTCCGCCAATCCAGATACGCGGACCTTCTCGAGCGCGACCTTCTCAATCTGCCTTATCCGCTCTCTCGTCAGGTTCATCGCATCGCCAACCTGGCGCAGCGAGTGCGGATGCCCATCCTTGAGCCCATTTCTGAGCTCTACCACGAGCCTTTCCTTCTCGGTCAAGACGTCGAGCGCCCTGCCAAGCCCGTCAGCGATCTCTCGCTCTTCGATGTAGCGTTCAGGTTTGTCGCACGACTGATTTGGCAAGACATCGATCAGATTGAGCTCGTTTTCGCTCTCTGTGTCCGTGAACAGCGGAACAATCGAGTAGTGTGAATAGCCTGCCACCTCCTCGACCTTCTCCTCGCTAACGCCAAGCACGTCCGCTATCTCCGATTCCGTCGGGGCACGGCCGAGCTTCTGCTGGAACGCAACGGCAGTGGTCGAAATTCGGTTCGAGAAGTCGAAAATGTGGCCAGGCAGTCGGATCGTTCTGGCCTGGCGCTCAATCGATTTAATGATGGCGTGCCTGATCCAGAACGCGGCATAAGTCGAAAACCTCGTCCCACGGTGATACTCGTACTTCTCCGTGGCCCGCATCAGTCCCATGTTGCCTTCCTGCACCATATCCTCGAACGGGACGCCCGCGTTTATGTAGTGCTTGGCGATAGAAACCACCAGTCGAAGGTTGGAGCGAACAAGCTGAGACTGTGCACTCCGCCAGATCTCCAGCCCATTGCGAATGCGCTCCGCGACCGGCCTAATCTTGTGATAGGGCAGACCGAAGGTCTCTAACCCCTCTCTCTCGGCGGCGGCTTCCTCCTGTGAGCTGCGCTCGCCCTTGGAGGACACAGACGCCAACTTGACGTCTTCAACATCGTCCTCCGACCGCGCCGAATCCGAGAAACTAACAACCGCATCGGCCATTTGCGTAATGAATGAATCCTGCAAGGGAATTCTGGAAACCAACTTCGCGACCTTGTTACGAACACGATCAATTGACTGAGGCGACGCGTCGTCCAAAGAGCCGTCCACATAATCGTTAATCAGATGGACATATCGCTCTGCCTCGAGATTGAACTTCTTCAACAGGTCCAGCACTGCCAAATTGCGGTCGGCCAGCTCGTCCCCACACTCAAAGCTGTCAAGGTCCACGATCTCGCGAACGGTCATCTCGCCAGCGCGAACACGATTGATGGCGTTGTGAAACGGGATCAGCTCAAGCCCGTTATCGAGAACCGTCTCCCGAACCACCTGCCGTCCCAACGCCATTTCTCTGCCTAGCTCGGCCTCCTCATCGTGAGTCAAAAGAGACTCGTCCGCAAGGCTCGATAAGTAACGCACGAAGCCGTCCCTCCCAGATGTTCCGCTATCCGTTTCGCGATGGATTCTTCGATCGACCTCGCCAAAATCTTTAAGCGCACCTGGCTCGGGCGCCTCGTCCACGATGCAGGACTTCGGTTCCTCAGGATCGAAGTCTTCTGAGATGACTTCCAACGTTACTTCCGGGCTGAAACTCTGCTTCGTGGAGGCCTTGTGTTTGCCTCGCGGCCTTCTACTCTTTCCCATCTGTCGCACTCCCTTTCCTGTCCTTTTCGGTTTCACATTAGACATCTGATATTTCCTCCACTTATGAGGTGAGCAGGTTGCGGGCCACATTCTTCCCAAATCCATCACGTGCCCTAGCTAGCCCTATACCGCCTCATTCCGGCCGTGAGCCGGACAGTGCAGCCGAGCGGTGCATGTAAATCGTCCTGAGATGCGCTCGAGAATCGAGCGCTCCCTCCGAGATTCGGGCAGCCACCGGCGGCACTCCAAATCCACTGCCGTCGTAGATAACGACTATCAATCTCATTCGGGGGGCAGAATTCGGATTGACCGAGCCACGCTAGGGGGTTAAGATTTGGCCGTTTTCTCGCTGAATCAGTAGTAATGACTATTTTAGTCTTGGAGGAAAAAATGAGACCATCTCAGCGTGTTCTGAATATGCCCACCTATGTATTCGCCGCAGTCGATGAGGTGAAGTTTGCCCTGATAAAGAAGGGCGTTGACGTAATTGATCTCGGCATCGGCAACCCCGACCGCCGACCGCCCAAGTTCATGCTTGAGGCGCTACATCGCGCGATAGACGACGCGGAACATCAGAATCATCGGTATTCCCAGTTTATGGGCCTCATCGAGCTGCGCGAGGCGGTCGCCAATTGGTATAAGCGACGGTTCGACGTAACGCTCGACCCAGAGACAGAGATTCTGCCGCTCGTAGGCTCAAAAGAAGGACTATTGGCCCTCTATATGGCGTATCTTGACAAAGGAGATACGGCGCTCATCCCATCTCCGTGCTATCCAGCGCACATAGGTGCTGCACGCGCCGTCGCGGCAGATATACAGGAGATGGGCCTACTTGAGGAAAACGGGTTTTTGCCGGACCTAAACGCCATCGACCGTGATGTTGCCGAGCGTGCGAAGATACTTCTCTTCAACTACCCAAACAACCCCACCGGCGCGGTCGAGACGCGTGAGTTTTACGAGAGGGTGCTTGAATACGGCATTGAACACGACATCCTCCTTATCTCGGACATCGCCTACTCGGAGCTATCGATGGACCCCGGCTATGTTCCGATGAGTTTTCTGGAGCTTCCCGATGCCAAGAAATACTCGGTTGAGTTCTATTCCTGCTCTAAGTCGTACAACATGCCCGGCTGGCGTGTGGGCTTTATGGTCGGGAACAGTGAGATCATTGCCAACACACTGAAGATAAAGACGACCAAGGACTTCTCGATCTTTATGGCCATACAGCGGGCTATCGCCGAGATACTCAACATGGACGAGGATTTCGCGAAGCCCAATGCGGCAATGTATCGCAGGCGCCGGGACGTGCTGGTGGATGGGCTTCAGTCGATTGGCTGGAACGTCTCTCGCCCGAGGGCGGCGATGTACTTATGGACTCGCATTCCAAAGAGCTTCTCGGACTCGATGACTTTTGCCAAGGAGTTGGCGCAGCGGACCGGCGTAATCGTCTCGCCGGGTGATGGGTTTGGCGAGTATGGCAAGGGATATGTGCGCATGGCGCTGGTGGTTGAGGAGGAACGGATGAGGGAGGCCGCGGAGCGCATCGCCGCTTCTGGGATACTCAAATAAGGGAGGTCGAACAAAGGTTGGCTCATTACCTTGACACTTCGTCAATTGGTGCTCAATGGTGAAGGCTGACACCGCAACGCTTGAATTGCCCGGAGTCTCACCCGCGAGTGAGGATACACGCCCGCAAAAAGGCGCGACCTCGGAGAGACTCCCGAGGCTTGATCTTGCGGGCCAGCTGAGACAGCGGGTTTTGCCGTTTTGCAGGCTGGGCGCCGGAGAGATATGGGAAGACCCTCTGAACGGCCACAAGGTGGGCGTGCTGGATGCGGCGAGCGAGGACGACGTAGCTAAGATCGCAGATGGTGCGAAGGCGGCACTGATCATCAATGACCCTCCCTACAACGTCGCAGTGGGTAACGCGAATACTGACACGCTGTTCAGACTGACGCTGAATGAATATGTAGAATTCTCGAGGAGGTGGGTCAGAAACGCATTGGAAGTCCTGGACGATGACTCCAGCCTGTACGTGTGGCTCGGCGCCGACTACAAGCATGGGTTCCAGCCTCTGCCCGACTTCATGGTCATGATGAGGGAGTTCAAGGGTTTGTCGCCGCGCAGCTTTATCACGTTGAGGAACCAGAGGGGATACGGTACCCA
>CAZKNE010000234.1:0-4202 GCA_964554005.1 uncultured bacterium
CCACATACACGTCAACGCCAACGACCGGCCCGTTGTTTATCACCTGCGCCTCAACTGCGATTGTGTCCGGCGTCTCCAGCCGATGCAGCATCAAACGCATCGGCGGCCACCCCGCATCCGTTATCCTGCTCAAGCCTAGACACGACCAACCAGGGTCGTAGCTCGTCACCCACACATTGCCATCGTAATCTATTACCGGAGGATCATAAGACCCATTAGTCAACAGACCATCATCAGTCGTGAAGGTTCGCTCTTCGCCATCCCTGAAGCGCGATATGCCGAAGAAGGTCCTGGCATGTGCCCAATCGTCATCGGCCTCAACTGACCAGACAACACCATCTGCGGCCAAAACCGGCTCTCTATACCAAAGCCCTTCCCAATCGCCTTCCGCAAAAACCGACAGATTCTCGCCGTCGAAAGTAACTATCGAAGGACCATCGCATAGCCAAAGCAATCCCTGGCTGTTTTTGGCGGAGGGCAAGCCCGCTGGGTCCCGATATGACTCACGAGTTCCTGCCTCAAGGTTGATCATACACAGGCCGGCCCACCCGCCTTTTAACCAGCCGGAGGCCCAACATTCTGTAGCGGAAACGAGAAGGATCGAACCCAATGTGCCCCCAAAATAGTTATATCTGAGTTCCGGAGCGAGCCCGAACCCAACTTCGTAGAAGTCGAAATAGGAGAACGATACCGGGCCAAGGGTGCTTCCGATGCCAGTTACGAACATGCGAGAATGCGCATCGACGATTCCGCTGCCTGACAACCGGAAGAAGTAGTTTTCCTCGGGTAGCTGAATCCCGCTCTCAGAAAGGCCAGCCTCGAGCGAGTACTTGTGTTGGAACCGGTCTAGCCATATTATGCCGTCAGGAGTGATCATGTCTATTCCGGTGGACCAGTCAAACTCGAGGACGGACTGCAACTCCTTGTCCCTAATGCGCATGAGTCGCTCTGGCGAACCCGTGGTGAACCATATATCCCCGTCAGGCCCAACGTGAAGGCTCGATGCCCCCACCGGGAACGTGTCAATCGTCAGTGCGCCCAAATTCGGAACGAGGCACAAAGCGACCCAAGCACAAAACAAGAACCAAGCGATTCTCATCCTCGAAGACCTATTTAGTGCATAGAATGCTCTCATGATAGGCCTCCCATCATAGGTTTAAGCGTTAACGCTCAGGCGCTCGATTAACAGGCCCTGTAATTGCGTGATAAACAAATACGGGACAACCCCAGGGTCCTCCGGCGGGATGATCCGGGGATCGAACCCCTGACGCGCGATTTTATAGATGTGCCGCTGATGCGGCCTAAAGGTATCTTCAAGCCCTCCCCTGCTTGTTTAGGTTATTTTACCTACTATAAATCAACCTTCATTACTACACTAAGCTCTCTGAACGCTTTTATCAAGCCGAATCTTGAGTGGGGCTAGAAACTCTTACGGCGAGGGGTGTTTGTCCGCTTTTTGAGGGGAACTCACGGCCAGACCGGGAGGTTAGAGCAAAAGCTCCAGTATCTGGACTGCGTTGAGGGCGGCGCCCTTGCGGAGATTGTCCATGACTGACCAGAGGTTGACGCCGAACTCGACGGTGTCGTCCAGCCTGATCCTGCCGACGAAGACCTCGTCCTGCTCGCTGCATTCCGAGGGAAGCGGGTAGTCATTTGCGCTTTCTTCCGAATCGCCGAGCCGCGAGGTTAGCACGCCATCCAGAACCTTGACGCCGGGGAAGGCGGACAGGGCGTCCCGGACATCTTTGCGCGAGGCGCGGGATTTCAGGGAGATATTGAGGGACTGCGAGTGGCAGTGGAAGACGGGCACCCTGATGCAGGTAGGTGAGATAGGGATGTTTGGCTGGCCGAGTATCTTTGCCGTCTCCTGCACGAGCTTTCGCTCCTCCACGGAATAGCCCTGCTCGTCGAAGTCGCCGATCTGAGGCAGTAGGTTAAAGGCGATTCGGTAGGGGTATTCCTTGACCACAGGCTCCTTGAGCGTGAGGATGGCCAGGGACTGGGTGGCGAGTTCGTCCAGCGACTTCTTGCCGGAGCCTGAGACCGACTGATAGGTTGAAACGATTGCTCTCTTGACACCGAACTCCACGTTGATGGGGTGAAGAACCATTAGAAGCTGGACCGTCGAGCAGTTGGGGTTTGCGATGATGCCGTCATGGTGGCGGGCGAGGTTGCCGTTTATCTCGGGGATGATGAGAGGGACGTTCGGGGCCATCCTGAAGTGGGCGCTGTTCTCGATAACGATTGCGCCGGCCTTGGCCGCGACAGGAGCGAACTTCTCGCTCACCTCGCAGGTTGCGGTGAAGATAGCGAAATCGACATCCTCAAACGCGTCGCTGTCAAGCCGGCCAACCACGTAAGGTTCCCCAGCGAATTCCACTACTGTGCCGACCGACTCCTCGGTTGCGAGCAGGATGAGCTTGCGAATAGGGATGTCTCTTTGCTCAAGGATTGCAAGGACTTCCTTGCCCACCAGGCCCGTCGCACCCACGACCGCTACGTTAAACTGTTTCATGGGACCTCTTGTTGCTCAAGGGGCACGCGCCGTTCGCGTCTTTTTATCATGGACGTCTCAAGCAGCCCCCAAACAAGGTATCCTAAAACGAGAATGAAGGGCATCGTTCCGGGGAACGAGGCGAGGACTATCACACCCGCGACGACAAGTATCATGGTCCCGAAGGGGTGCATCTTGGCGAAGTCGAATTGTTTGAAGGAACGGTATTTTACGCTTGAGATCATCAGATAAGATGTGCAAACAAACATGATGAGAAATAAAACCTTCAGGAAAGTCCCGACCGGCTCACCATCTGCGAGCAGAACGGACGTTGCTACCACGAGGCCCGCGGCTGGCGTCGGCAGCCCTAGGAAGAACTTGGGCTCGACGGTCTTGCACCGAGTGTTGAACCTCGCCAGCCTCAGGACGGCGCAGATGAGGTATGCGAACGCAACCACCCAGCCGGCTCTGCCAAAACTCGATAGGGCCCAGTGATAGGCAAGAATCACCGGTGCCACACCGAATGAGATAACATCGGCCAACGAGTCGAACTCGACCCCGAACTCACTCGTTGTCTTGGTGAGCCTAGCTACTCGGCCATCCAAGGCGTCAACGATGGCGGCGACGACAATTGCGACCGAGGCGGCAAAGAACCTGCCCTTCATCGCCCACATTACCGCATAAAAGCCGCACAGTACGTTCGCCGTGGTTAGAATGCCGGGCAGCAAGCTGATGCGTATCTTGATTCTCCTATGCCTCGGCTCCTGCTGCGACGGATGTTGTTCACGTCTAGTGCGTCGTCCGGAACTCGTCATGCGCCGCGCCGACATCTATATGCTGCCTCGATCTTGTCTGCGTTATCCAGTTACGTGCTCTTGGGTGAGCACGCGCCGCCGGCCTATTGCGTCCACCCCCGCCTTGACCCTGTCGCCCACCTGGACCAAAACCTCGAACGTCGAGGGGATGAGAACATCAACACGAGAGCCGAACTTGATCATCCCTATCCTCTGCCCAGCTCGGACCCGGTCCCCTTGCTTGAGCCGACACACGATGCGCCTCGCCACGATGCCGGCAACCTGGACACATGAAAAAGTGTCGCCAGCGGCGTCAATGAGCTCGACGTTTGTTCGCTCGTTGACCTCACTTGCGCGCTCATTGAACGCGGCAAGGAACCGGCCTGGCGTGTGCTGCACACTTGTTATGCCGCCAGTGATCGGTGAGCGGTTGATGTGGCAATTGAACAGCGACATGAATATGCACACCTTTGTGCCAGGTCTGTCGCCAGCGTGCAACGGAGCCACCTCGCTGACCGCAATTACTTTGCCGTCCGCGGGAGATACAGCAATCTCATCTTTGGCCTGAACTTTTCGATTCGGGTCGCGAAAGAAGGCCGCAACAAAAACAGAAGTCACGAAAGCAAGAGCGGCAGCGATATGCAGGTTGAGCAGGGCGAGCACAATCGACGCCGCAAGAATAAGCAGAACGTAAGGCAAGCCCTCTAGGGCTATGGGAAAATGCACTGTTTGTCTCGATCTCATCATAAGGTTACGTTCTCCAAATTGAAAAACGCGCTATTAAAAATACAAACTATGATGGGCCTTCTTCACAATCGGTCCCAGCCCGTCGTGTCGAACACTGAACTTAAACAAACACCGAACTACGAGGCGCTCTTCTGCTCCTCTGCGAACTGTCTCATCATCCGATACAT
>CAZKNE010000235.1:0-4198 GCA_964554005.1 uncultured bacterium
GCCGACTGCACGCCTGATACCGGCATTATCGATATGGGCTACCACTATCTGCCGTCGCCCTGATCTTCTTTGCCTTCTGCCTAAAGGTTGTTATGGGGAACAGTTCTTGCCCATTTGGCCGAGGCGGCAAGTGGTTCTGGTTTGAGATCAGGTGAGGCGTGGTCGATATGCCCTTGCGAGAAGGTCTAGGTTTGAGATAATCCCCTCTTGGCATCAGACTTGATGCTCTTGACTGAATAAGACGGCTAGACTCAAGGCGGGGAGGACAACGATGGCCATGGCGAGATTGAAAGCGGCGTGTGTTGGCATACTGTTTATGATGACCGGGCTTTGTGCCGCATCGGATGCAGTAAGGCCCGTGGTGCAGAAGGGGATAGTGGAGCTCGCTGGGCACGAGCAGGCGAGCAGCATCAGCGTCCAGAGGGGGTCTGCTGCGGTTACGTCCCCCAGGAAAGGGGAGGCGAATCGCAACCGAGGCGTTGGCCTTAGAGATGACCTCGGCGTCTGGCAGCGGCCGGTGCTTAGGTCCCCCAATGGCACGTTCTCGCTGGTTGATGACCCGCTCGACCTGTCAGAGAGCTGTGTGGATGCGATTGAGTTCGCCCCTGTTTGGCTCAGGCAAGACGTTCAGGATGCTTTCAGGCGGCTGGGCGATGATGCAGATGTTTATGCCGAGCTGCTGCTTGCGTGTCCCGACAGCAGGTTCATCGACGAGATAGCGTTTACGATCGCACACGTTGCGCCTCGTGAGCTGCACCGCTTGGTGAATGCTGGCGACGAGGACCTGCTGGTCATCAATGCAGAACGTTCCTACTCCAACGCTGAGCACCTGAACTACGTCCGGCTTGTCGAGCACGACGAGGGTGGCGGGGACTTCTATACGACGGTTGCCTACTACGTGGAGGACGGGGGCCAGCGAACCGAGAAGGAGCTGCCAATGGACTATTACTACTGGTCCATCGTCCATCCCAAGATCAACGCCGAGTATCTGAAGATGGACAATCTGCCGAGTGAGCAGCAGGCGACATACGGGTATTTCTGGCGGGAGTTTCTGTTCGATGACCCGTCTGAGAGCAATCCTTATGAAGAACACTACTTCCAGAAAGAGCCCAGCATAATACCTGCCGATGACTTAATTGCCCTTGCCACAGACGCCACGGGCCATTTGACGAGCAGGTCTCGGGACCTGCTGCCGATCATATATGACGAGCACGGCGGCGGGGTCCTGCTCTCCGAGATACGCTACAACTCTTCGGAGATCATCGCTACATCGATTCGGCTCGAGCAGGCTTACGAGGATGGCGACTCGAGGCTGTTGGAGAACGTTGTCTTGTATGGTGATTCGGCTGAACTCATGCCTGCTGGCAGCAAGGTCATGATCATAAAAGACCGAGGCTCCACGGCGATCGAGGACATTCTTGCCGAGCACGGATACAGCAAGCGAGTTGTGAACTCCAGCAGGATCGGCGTCCTCTCATTGGACGGCTACTTCAAGGTAATCGTCCCATCCGATCAGCCCAAGGAGCTTTACGAGGCGCTCGCCGCGAACAAGAAGTGGATTACCGACTGGTTCGAGAGCGTTGTCCCTCGTGGGAGGGTGTTTGAGTTTCACGGGGCTTGTCAGCCAGAGGACTCGTGGACGTCGCTGTCAATGCTGGGAGGGCTGAGATGTGCGGACCTGAACGAGGCAACGATTGGGCCGTTGGCTTTCGGGGGCTACCCAAGTTTGAGTGATGTGATGTCTGAGCCGACTGTTTTGTGGGACAGACGCGATGGGAGCAAGGGTGGGGAGGTGCCATTCAAGGATGACGAGAATGCGCTCATCAGGCTTGGCAAATGGGTCAACAAGGTGGTCCCCGCACTCGCTAAGGATGCGTATCACCGGGGGGTGCAGCCCAACCAGATCGCCTACGAGCACAACGGGAACTGCGGCGAGAATCAGGACATCTTGTGTGCAGCGGCTCGTGCTTGCCTGATACCCGTGAGCTGTGTTGATCTACTGGCGGAGGACCACGTCTGGAACGAGGTTTACGACGAGGGGTGGCATTTCTACGAGACATGGCGCGGGGGCATCATGACAACAGTTGGTGGACAGGGCACCGGGGTGCTGGACATGGATAATGGGGGGCACTATCCCTTTTCAGGGGTTTTCAGGTGGCGTAACGATGGACTTATCGAGGTCATAACCGACCGTTACAGCGAGACATGTGATCTTGACGCCAGCGTTGTTGACAGCAACGGCGTGCCGATTGACGGAGCTCTGGTGGAGGTTTGGGCGAGCAATGTGTTGGCCGGGCCATATCCAGACTACATGAGGAGCGTTTGGGGCTACACCGACGACACTGGAACTTTGAAGATGAAGCTTGGTAACACGCGAAACCTCTACGCCAGGTGCGAGACACCGCTGGGTAATTATCCGGCCGGAGGCGACACAATAGACGAGTTTGCACCCTATTCTCAAACTGGCGCCGTCTATTCCTGGAACGTCTCGGTGCCCGGGACGATGCCATCGCTTTCGGTGTTCGCGGCCCCACCGCCTGAGGCGGAAGAGGGCACGCATTTTTCGCTATCATTCGAGCTGCCCTACCAGACGCTCTACTGCCGAAACCCGCTCGATTACAACGTCGCGGCAGAGAAGCTCAGGCCTGGGCAGATAGATTTCATTATATGCGACGCTGAGAACTTTCAGAAACTTGAGCGAGGCGAGACGGTCGGAGCGTTCGAGGAGATGCGAGATACCACTCAGGGCAGCCTCGATTTTCCGGTGGACACTGGCGCCGAGTATTACCTTGTTTTCTCAAACATTGGCAGGTTGTCTCTGAATCAGGCGCTTTACTACAGCCTCGACGTTGTGGGAGGCGACGGGCATGTCGAGGACAGCATCAGCAACCTCGTGAGAGTTCCCCAGGGCGCCTATCACGCCGTCAGGTGGAGCTATTCTCCGACCGCCAATCGGCGTCCCGTCGTAGTTGAGGCTGGCTTCCTTGACACTACTGTCTCCGAGTCTGCGGGCGGACTCTTCAGAGCAATTGCCTATGTGGTTGACCCGGACGGGCCGAGCGACGTGCAATCGGTTCAGCTGTTCTACAACGGCCTGCCGAGCGGCCTTTTTCTGGTTGATGACGGGACGGGCGGGGATGCCGTCGCGAACGACTCGCTCTTCACGTTGCAGGTAAACATCGGGCCCGGGATGCCTGCGGGCCAACACCGAGTATCTCTTGTCGCGGTGGATGCAGCTGGTCTCAAGAGCGTTGAGTGGCCTTATGTGGAGGTCAGGGCAGGGCGAAGCGCTCAGAGAAGGAGTCTAGAATGCCGCCGGTCGTTTCAGAATGATCAGAATGAGGCGCTGCTTTCGACTGAAAGGATAATGCGGCATGCCCTTTTGGATTCTCTGCCTCAGTTGTGCTTACAAGGCGCAAGCGCGCCGGTGATCATGGCCGGTGGGTTCGGGTTTACGGATATTTCTTCGGGGGACGGCGGCCAGCTCACGCTATATGCGCACGTGGAGGGCTTCGGCGAGGAGATCGAGAAAGTTGAGGCATATCTTGAGGGCGGCGCTCCGCTCGGGATGTTCCTGCACGACGATGGCGTAGGAGGCGATGCCGTGGCTGGCGACGGCCAGTTCACGTTTCAGTGCGCACTAGGCGGTGGCGTGGCCCCCGGGCGCTACCTGCTCGAGCTGGTTGGGACGACGTCTGCGGGCGCAGAGAGCCAGGTGTTCCCCTACGTAACAGTTACTCCATAAAACAGACCTCCGATGCGCTCTTCGATTCGGCGCGGGCAGGTAGGATGGTTGAGGCTAGAGGCTCGACGGGATTGACCTACGCGATTCGGCCTGCAACACTGGTGTGAAATGAGAACCGTGCGCTACCGGTGAGATGGTCCTGGGTTTAGTAAATTGGAAAGGGCGACTCATAGCCCTTCTCCTGCTCGTTTTCTGTACGGACCTGGCCTGCCTCGGGCGCAGCAGCACCCGGTCAACGAGCATCCCCGCCAAAATATCGAGGGGCAGGAACATCTACATCGAGCGCCGGGTGAGAAGCGGCGACAGCTACATGCTGATCTCAAGACAGTGGACGGGCTCGGGGAAGAACTGGCGAGCGATCAAGAGGTATAACGGCAACAGACGACTCTTAGCAGGAGCGGTCGTTAGAATCCCTTACAATCTGCTGTCGCCCAAGGCCCAATACTTGGTGAT
>CAZKNE010000236.1:0-4179 GCA_964554005.1 uncultured bacterium
TGCGGCAACTGGCACTTATCGGAGGCGATGTAGCTTTTATTGGCTCAGTCTTACTTTCTGGTGATTTTAGCAATGCAAAGAATCGTCTTCGATGATGCCACTGACGGAAGCGTATCGATGACTCTGTCTATATAGAGCGTTTAATCACTGTTCGCTGGAGGGATTTGAGATGATAAAACTGGTCTTGATAGGGTCGCTGGCCGGTCTGGTTATGGGAACTGTAGGCATTGGAGGTGGTGCGATTATCATTTTTTGCCTGCTTATGATTGCCAAGTTTCCTCAGAAGGTCGCCCAAGGCACCACACTTTTTATAGTCGCCGCACCAATTAGTCTGCTAGCTGCACTCCATTATTACAAGCAAGGTTATGTCGATATTAGGGCGGGCTTAGTGATCATGGCAAGCTTCCTTCTCTTCAACTTTGTCGGAGCGCATATTGCCGTTTGGTTCCCAACCAACCTTCTGAAGATTCTGTTAGGAGTAACTTTGTTATTTATGGGGATAAAATTGCTATTCTTTCGCTGAGAGCTTAACACAGCCGTCTTTTAGCCCGCCCCCAACGTTCTAGAGTTCCTGCTGAATCTATAGGCTACTCACGGGAAGGACCCGCCAACTGCACTTTATTGACACCATGCAGCCCGAGTGGTCTTGCGGGACGATTGCGAGGCGAACAGAGATGCCATCTGAATCCCCAGTAAGTGATCCGCGAGCGCCCGCTTAAGAATCCGCCGCCTTCTTCAGACCCTACGAGCCATTCGACATCGCCGAGGTGATGGCCTCAGTCATAATGGACCCGGACATATACGACGCGCTCATAGAAAAAGGCCTCAAGAGAGCAAGCACCTTCTCCTGGAGGCGCACCGCCCAGCAGACGCTTGCGGTCTATCGGGAGGTGCTCGGGCTGGTATAGTTAATGTGATATTGACTGTGCGTAACCAAAGCCAAACAGCGCGTTGAACCGGTCCCGTGGCGCACGGCGACTTCTTCCCATCCCTATCATTGACCTAGGCACGTCGTGGCTCAGAAGGTCTGGCCAAGCATGTCCTGGGCAAGCGCTCTTTACGAGGTTTGCATGTTCCAGTATCTTCTGTCGATAACTGACGCTTCTTATCGTGACACTATTCTTTGATGGGCAGAACGGGCGTAATCCTGCAAAGGACAGCACGGGATGGAACAGAACCTTGAGGCGCTGATTCGGGATCATGCCGCGATGATGGCGGACGAGATGCCTAAAATCGCTGGCTTTGCCGAATCCGAAGAAGAGGTTCGGATTGGGTGTACGAAGCTGATTGACGACTTCATTGAAAAGGCCAACCTGAATATACGAGGTCGGCACGAATACGGCCTCGCGGGGGGACGTATCGACTCAAAATATGGCGGCGTCGTCATTGAATACAAGCACCCCAACGGCGCGGGGAAGCTGAGCGAGAATCAGGATTCCCCAGGCGTAAGAGCCGTCGTCGCCCAGATACAGAAGCGCTTCACGGACCTTCAACGAGAAGAGCAAGTCGGCATGGAGCGCATACTCGGTGTCGGCAGTGACGGGAACTACATGGTTTTCGTCAAGCGTCGCGGTAAGGAATTCGAGATCAGTCAGCCGAGCGCCGTTACACCGTATATCGCTCAGAGGCTGCTGCGAGCACTCGTCTCACTCGGTGCACGGGGACATTCCTTCACGCCTGACAATCTCAGCGCCCATTTCGCCGAGGGAAGCACGCTCGCCGAGCAGGGCATTCACAGCATCTATGAGGTCATCTCGAAGGCAAAGAGTCCTAAGGCGCAGACCTTCTTCAAGCAGTGGCAGATTCTATTCGGCGAGGTCTGCGGCTATGACATTCACGGCAGGAGTTCAAGGATAGACAAGCTTGGTAACCATTACCTCATCCCGAACGCAAGGCCTGCGGAACTCCTGTTTGCCGTTCATACCTACTACGCGATCCTGATTAAGCTCCTCGCAGCCGAGACCGTCTCCTCGTTCTCGCCGTTGGGAATGTCTCCGCTCAAGAGATTGGTCGATGCACCAACGTCGCAGAAGCTGCGGCTCGAGTTACAGGAATTAGAGCGAGGCGGCATCTGGTCAAAGGTGGGCATCAGCAATTTTCTGGAGGGCGACCTCTTCTCTTGGTATCTCGACGCCTGGAATAATCGGTTGGAGCAGACAATTCGGAACATGGTGCGGACTCTGGACGACTACGACCCTAATACACTCAGCGTTGATCCGATGGAGTCGCGGGACCTATTGAAAAAGCTCTATCAGAGGCTCTTCCCAAAGAGCGTCCGGCACGACCTCGGCGAGTATTACACACCTGATTGGCTCGCAGAATTGACGCTAAACGAGCTCGGCTATGACGGCAATCCGGACAAGCGCCTCCTCGACCCCGCGTGTGGTTCCGGGACGTTTCTCGTCATGGCTATCAACCGCGTCAAGGCCTGGTTTGACGAACACCGGCACGAGTGCGGTTTTCAGGAAGATGAGCTTCTCAAGAAGATTCTGCGTAACGTGATCGGCTTCGACCTTAACCCGCTGGCCGTGATGGCATCGCGAACGAACTATCTCTTAGCGATACGAGACCTGCTCCGGCACGGCGGCGGGATTGAGCTGCCGGTCTATCTCTGTGACTCGATCATGACGCCATCAGAGTACGGGGGAGTGCTTGCGAGGGACAGAAGGAAACTGAGGCAGCTCAAGACGAGTGAGGGCATATTTCTTATCCCAACTGAGGTTACAAGTGACCGGCAAATGATCGGGAAGTACGCGAATACTCTCGAGTTCTGCGTCCGCAATGGATTTAGCGCTAAGGATTTCATTGAGAGATGTGAGGCGGAGAGCCTTCCTGTCGAGGAAAGGGCCTATCACGAGCAGCTTTACAACCGGCTGCTTCAGCTGGACAACGAGGGTAAGAACCGTATCTGGCCGTGGATCATTAAGAACTCATTCGCTCCGCTGTTCATCGAAAAAGTCGATTACGTCGCGGGCAACCCCCCCTGGATCAATTGGGAGAACCTGCCAACTGCGTATCGAAAGCATACAGCCGATCTTTGGCAGCACTACGGGCTATTCTCGCACAAGGGCTACAATTCCAAACTCGGAGGCGCAAAAGACGACATCTCCATTCTCATGACATACGTCACACACGATGAATATCTTGGACCACAAGGGCGGCTTGGCTTTGTCATTACACAGTCCGTATTCAAGTCCAAAGGTGGTGGAGAGGGATTCAGGACCTTCAGCTATGGCAGGAAGCCCAATACCCTATACCTAAAGCCAATTGTCGTGCATGACTTCAATGCGCTCCAGCTATTCGAGGGTGCGACAAATCGGACGGCGATTTTTGTGTGCGAAAAGACGCGCAAGGAGCCTAACTACCCGATCCCTTATGTTATCTGGTCAGGTCCCTCGCGCATCAATCAGGAGAACATGCTGAGTGATGTTCTGGCCATGACGGGTCGAAACTTAACAGCTGCGTCTCCCGTAGCTTGCAATAACCGCACATCCCCCTGGTTGACAGCTCCCGAACAGACGCTGGCCGGATTGCTGAAGGTCATTGGGCCGAGCGACTATCGGGCACATGTAGGGTGCAGCACATGGTTGAATGCCGTGTATTGGATTCGTATCCTGAAGAGGCTGTCGGATGGCGATCTCCTGATCGAGAATCTGCATAATGTTGGCAAGATCAAGGTCGAACGCGTTCAGGCCGTGATCGAGCCTGACCTGGTCTATCCGCTGCTGCGTGGCAGGGACGTTTCCCGGTGGCGAGCACAACCATCATGCCACATCATCCTCGCTAACCTCACGGACAGATTGGCCGGGATTCCAGAAGACGCTATGAAGCTGAAGTACCCGAAGACATTCGCCTATCTCAAGCAATTCGAGGGCGATGAGGACAACCCCGGGCGCGGAACGCTACGTGGTCGCTCCGGATACAAGAAGTATTTCAAACCGACCGACCCATTCTACTCGATGTATAACGTCGGCGCCTATACTATCTCCCAGTGGAAGATTGTGTGGCGCGAGCAGACGGCGCTGTTTCAGGCGGCAGTGGTTGGCGCTGTGGGCGACCGGATCGTATGTCCTGATCACAAGTTGATGCTTGTCGCTTGTGAAGCGGAGGAAGAGGCTTTTTATATGGTGGGACTCCTAAATTCGTCGCCCAGCATGGCAGTGATTCGCGGCTACGTGA
>CAZKNE010000237.1:0-3439 GCA_964554005.1 uncultured bacterium
GCAGCTCGACGGGCATCTCGAAGACAGCGGGCGACACCTACTACTTGATGAAGGATCGCCTCGGCTCGATAATCAATATCATGGACGCTAGCGAGAACCTCAAGACCACCTACAGCTATGATGCGTTTGGCCAGCCAACCGCAACCTATCATTCGGGCCAGGTGGACTGCATGTATCGCTTCACAGGCCGCGTCTATGACGGCGCGATGGGCAGCTACTTCTATCGCGCGCGTTACTACAACCAATCGCTCGGGCGCTTCTTCTCCCGCGACCCCATCTTCTCCCTCGGTTCCCTCTACGCCTACTGCAACAACTCCCCCCAAAACTTCACCGATCCAACGGGTATGATCAGTAACTCAATCGGTGGGAATGTAGCTGGCACGCAAATGGGAATGTATCATCCTCTGTACCGTGGCCCCCGGGGATTGCCCTGCGCTGGTTGGCTAAGTAACGCTTGGAACTGGGTTAAGAAAACAGTCAAAGGCGCGGTGGGGGCGGCTAAAGGAGCTGCCGTCAAGGCTCTTGAAGATGCCGTTTTTTGGGGCGTGGGCAACGATGAAGACAGCTGTTGGCCCATTGCGGTTCGCGAGAATGGAGACGGCACCTACACTACGATTTTCAGCGATGGACATGAGGAACCATATGAAGGTAGCGATGGGACACTTCCGGTCTTCAAGGCCGGAGGGAGTTGGCTATTTCCCAGCGACGTCATAGGTGTAATAGATGGGTCTGGTTTCTATGCCAATGGTCCGGGTATCGACAGCTCCGGGGTATGGGAAGATACTGTAGGGCTCTTTCTGTGGGGGGCATCCGGGCAGGCAGGACAAAAAGCCACAGAGACTCTCACTAGCTCTGCCGGGTCCGGATTCAGCTATGCTGGATTCGGAGGTTCCGGTGACCCGTCTGATCTGTGGGGATTCGGGGGTGGATTCGACGATCCATCCGGCTTTCCAGGGTTGGGAGGTCCGGGATGGTGAGCTTTGTCCAAAGATCCCGCATTAAGGTGAAATCGAAGCCAGCGAAATCACTCGCGTTTGCTGTGGTCCTAATTGGGGCCTTGTGCCTCGTGGTCGGTGCGTCGGGAATCCTCACTAAGTCTGGCCTGGCGCGTATCGTGCTCTGGAGGATGTTCGCTGAGACGGCCACGGACCTCCACATTGTGCAGGGCGCGCAGAGGGTCCTTTTCACGACGCCGCAGGAACTACACGATGTCCGAATCGCAGATGGCAAGTGTATTAAGGACGTTCCTATTCGCGTGCTGGGAACGGCTGTGTTAGGGCCGCTGTCGTTTCCGGACTTCTACATCTGCTCTTCGCACTCTGGCGTGCCAATGATAATGTTCGCTCATGCGCATCAACCATCAGCCCGCCATCACAAACGCTATGTATCTGATTGGCAGTGGGTGTGGTGGTATGACATGGAGCGCCGCGAACTCCGCCCCCTGGTGAAGCCTGACGGGTACATAGCATTTCCGTCCGCATTCAACCTGCTGGACGGTTGTTTCGGCATTCAGAGATATGATCCGCCGGATACGTGCGTGCATACCACCGCCACACCAATGCTGCTCTGTGTGGACGACGGATCTTGGAAGGAGATCACGTCCCCCTCCAAGATACTCAAGAGAGGCATGATCCTTCTGAAGGACGGCGGCCATGTTACGCTTGCCAAAGATGATTCTGAAGAATCGTGCTATCTGGCCCACGATGGACAGAGAGTGATTTCGCGGGTCGAAAACATCCTCGGCGCAACACCTGACCTGAAGTGGGTCTTTTTCACAAGGGTGGATAGGGGTGAGAAAGCAGAAACCGCATCTCTCTGGGCCTATGATGTGAAGCAGAAAAACGCAAGAATGCTACTGGATCGCTTTGTTGGAGAAAGATTCAGGGTCACCCAGGATTCCAGTAGCTTTGGTTTTCTTTTGACGCGCCCGTACGATGGGTTTAAACTGTGGACTGGCTGGAATGAGGCAAGGAAGATCGTCGGAGCCTGTCTGTATGATCTTCGGGGCAATCTTGTTGAGCACATTGCTTTTAAGAGTGGGCTTAAGGGGTACCTGTTGGGATCAATGTATGACTGGGATCCTACGGCTCGAATCATAGCCTACTGTAATCCACCGCACGTTATAATTCGCTCTCTCGATGGTAAGGTTCTGGCAAAACTGAAGTTACACGACAAGAAAGCAATGGATATGGTCGATGAAAGGATAAAGGAACGGCGGAACTGAGTCGCTCTTCACCCTAGCATGAGAAGGCCCGAACAGTCTTGCCACCGCCCATCAGCAAATATGTTGTTCTACGATAGAAACGACGTCATTCAAGAATACAACTCGGCCTGGTCAACGGTGAATAAGGAATACACGCACGGGCCATGGGTTGATGAGCCTCTCTCGATGACTGTGCGAGGCAGCTCGACGGGCGCCTCCAGAACAGCGGGCGACACTTACTACTTGATGAAGGACAGGCTGGGTTCGATAATCAACATCCTGGACGAGAACCAGACGCTCAAGACAACCTACTCCTACGACGCCTTTGGCGACCCCACAGCGACGTATCATTCGGGTCAGGTCGATTGCATGTACCGCTTCACCGGCCGCGTCTATGACGGCGCGATGGGCAACTATTTTTACAGAGCCCGCTACTACAACCAATCGCTCGGCCGCTTCTTCTCCCGCGACCCCATCTTCTCCCTTTCCAGCCTCTACGCCTACTGCCACAACTCCCCCACCAACTTCACCGACCCGAGCGGGATGCTCGACGAATCAACCGACGGCGATGTCACAGATACGGCCATGGGGATGTATCCTTGGTGGTACGATGGCCCCCGAGGACTGCCGTGTGCGAAGAAGGGCGACACGATAACCATCGATGGAAAGACCTATACGAGCACTGGCGAAACCTCAAGTGGCGGTGAGGTATATGTAGCGAACGATGGGTCGTACCTTCTGGTAAAAACAGTAACGGTCTATGCCTCTCGCTATGGGGTCGGAGGCGGAGAATTGGTGGATATGAGTGGCAGTGGGAGCTCGGGTTGCATCTCAGACGGATGGTGCTCCATATATTCTGGGATTGTCGGGTTTGAGTTTGCCTTATTCGGTTACATATATCAGGACCTCGCCCTGTACTCAGGATTTTGCTTTGTTTCTGCGGCGTTTTGCGGCGGGGTGGCAATAGGCTTCACGATTCGGAATGACCAGAGCATGCTAGACATGATTCCGGGCGGCTTCAACTCAGAAGATATCGCGAAGGCGCAAGCAATCGCAAAGTTCAACGAACTCCGAAGAATGAAAGATCTGGGTTCTATGAGTGTTAACGTAGGGAACTGAGTCGAAGGAGCTTAGCGTGTCAATCACATTTGGCTTTCTTCATGCTGAGGTTCCGTTGTGTGAATGATCGTCTTCACAGACGCCAATGAACGGAGGTGATGTCTAGTGTGGTCTGCC
>CAZKNE010000237.1:3449-4154 GCA_964554005.1 uncultured bacterium
AACACGCCAGATAGAGTGGGCAGAACGAAAGGTCGGTCGCGAGAAAATCTATCAACATCTCGTGGGTATGACTGTTCTATACTCGTTCATAATTGTCGTATGCCAGATATTCCTTATTATGCTTGCGGGGCGCGCCGCATTGGGTATGGGGCTCCTCGCGTTAGCTTTCACCGTATTGTGTGGTGCGGTGCTGCCGGTAAAGTATCTAAGCGCTTTGAGGGCTGCCTTGCTTGAGCGTCGGATGCTTCTACGGCGACTCTCGATAATTGAGACGACAGGCACTGAAAACTGAGTGCTTGCGACAATGGGACCATGAATGCCATCGTCCAACAGCCATCGATATGTCAGAGTATTTGGCTAGCTTGCCCCGTTGCATGCGGGGCCGAGCTTGTGTTGTCCATATGCGACAGTCGAGACTCTCCCCCTTCTGGATGCCTGTGGACGTGTTACCGAGAAGGATGAGTATAGCGTGGGTGAGACGGACTACACCTATGATGCTGAGGGGCAGCTGACGGAAGTGTCATATCCGGCGGGCAATACGGACGCGTTCAGCTACAACGACAACGGAAACAGGGCGCAGTGGGCACGCAGCTCCGACGCGACCATCTCATACGCCTACTACGCCGCCGACCAGCTCACGCACTCAACCGAGGGGTGCCCACGGCACTCGGATAGCTGCTTTAATCTGCGAACGAACTGGGTCGG
>CAZKNE010000238.1:0-4143 GCA_964554005.1 uncultured bacterium
ACACTCGTCAAATCATCAGCGTGCAGTGTTGGATGCTACCAAGTTCCCACTTGCCTCAGGGTCAACAGTTGTATGGTCGTTTACGAGGGTCGGCGGCTACATAACCGCACCCTACGGCATTGGCATAATAGTGAACAAATATGGCGTGAAGGAATGACTCGTGCTTCGCAGAGTAGTATCAGGCCAGGCAACGAACGTCTGAACGATTTTCAATTGAGCGAGCATTTCAACCTCAGAGAGTTTGAGTGCCCGTGCTGCCAGCGAGTCAAGCTGCATCCGCGGGTTGTCGAGGCGCTCAAGAGGCTGCGTTCCCATCTCGGAAACAGGCCAATCATCGTGACCTCAGGGTATCGATGCGAACGGCACAACGCGGAGGTTGGCGGGGCAGCGGCGAGCGATCATCTCTATGGGTGGGCGGCGGATATAGTGGTCGAGGGCGTGGCGCCCGAAGCGATAGCGCGAGCGGCTTGTGGGCTGCCCAAGCTCGTCAAGCGAATCGGGACCTATCGAGACAGGAGCTGCGTTCATATCGGCGTTGTTGAGCGAGATGGGTTACCGCCGAGATGGGGACAGACGGATGTTTAGCCAGAGAGGAGGTCAACATGCACACTGACGATTCGGACGCCATTGAGAGGATAAGGGCCTCAGAGAGGCAAAAGGATGAGCTTTGGCCGCGGGACGTGGATGGCCTGTGCCCCTATTATCGGGAGCACATTATGCCTCAAAACCCTCTTTGGTTCACAACGTCGCCTCGTGCTGCCGTGCCGGTTGGCGACAACGGAACGCTCGCCGTGCTCTCCACGCTCGGCCTCTGAGCTCGTGTCAGAGGCTCTAATCGATGTTTTTCGCCGGGACAGACAGTAAGGCAATCGCGTTACCTGTAACCCAGGGGGCAGATGCTCTACGTTCGCTTGCTTGACAGGTGTCCGCTGCGTAGTTATGTTCCTCGCTATGCAGACAAACGACAAGTCCCAAAACGAGTCGCTGGTCGAACGAGGCCACGGATGTTGGTTTACTGACTCGTCCAGTCGTGAGCTTATGAACTTCTCCGCCTCGGCGTTAGGTATCCCTCTGGGCTATGGAAACAACATCGTCCGGTCTGCGGTTCTTGAGGCAGTAGAGACGAATGTGCCGAGCACCTCAGGCTGCGAGTTCGAGCACGATGTCTGCGGGCGCCTCGGGGGGATTCTGGCGAACTTCAAGGCACTGTCCTACGACAGGACAGTGCTTTGCTTCCCGTCCGGGGGCCACGCACTTGACGCCGCCTGCCAGGTGGCCCTCGAACACACCTCCCGGAGTCGCATAATCTATGTTACTGGTGGGTCCCACGGGCGAGACTACCAGCACTTAAGCTATGGCAAGCAGCCTATGCCCACACGGGGGCTCGGGACAGACCCGGGCGGTGGCATATATCTGCCCTTCCCTGGGGCTCCTAACTCGCCCATTAACAGCACTGAAACGTTTGTAGCACACCTCCAAGACTTCATCTTCAAATGTGTAGCGCACCCCTATGAAATAGCAGCCGTGGTTGTGCCGCCCGTGGCATTCTCAGATTCAGTCCTCGTGCTTCCCGACGAGTTCCTACCCACTATCAGCAGGCTTTGCAGCCAGAACGGCATTCTGCTGATCGTCGATGAAACCCGCCTCGGCGTCGGGGTGTTGGGCACTGTTCTGGCATCGGACCAGTGGGATTTTGAGCCGGACATCCTGTGCCTGGGAGAACCATTGGCAAATGGTTTCGCCTTCGGGGCCGCAATCACGCTCAAATCCGTTCTCGACTTCGATTTAGGCACCCTTGCCGGGCCTTCTCGCAGCCAGAGGATAGCCTGCACGGTGGCACGCGCTATCCTAAAGCAGAGCGAGAGTACGTTGACAGCCGCAGCGAAAAGGATCGAGGCTCACCTCCAGCGCGAGCTCGACAGAATTGAGCAATCACACTCGCTCGTAGAACATGTGTCAGGCAAGGGCGTATTGTGGTCGCTCTCGCTAGAGGACCGACCCGCCGCCGACCCCGCGTGCTTGCTCCTGCGCGACCATGCGGCCAAAGTCGCGCTCGCCAGGGGCCTTTTTCTCGCGAAAACCGGTATGAGATCGCTGGTAATCGCACCCCCGCTAGTGATCTCGGACGCCGAGCTCGAACACGGGCTTCATATTCTCGAGGAGGTCTTGGCAAAACTCTCCTGAGACCATCTGTGCTGATACATGAATCACATCACCGCAGCGATTGATTACCTGCTTGGGGAGGTGCTGTCGCTCCGGAAGGGCGAAAGCCTGCTGATCCTTGCGAGCGACTACCCGTCCACGGGACTTGCCGGGCAGATTGAGCGAAGAGCACGCGAGCTAGGGCATCAGGCCGAATCTGCCCTTCTGCCGGAGCACGTAGGTTTCTATGTGGAGCCTCCGAAAAAGGCCGCTAGGAAGATGCAGTCAGCGAACGTCATCCTCGACCTAGCCCGCAGCTCCACCTACTACAGCAGGGCCACCAGGGAAGCTCTGAGGCGAGGCGCCAGGACCTTCTACCTTTCTGGGCTTGAATCTGGCGCGTTTGAGAGACTCATGCTCTCGGTCAACAGCGCCGAGGTCCGGGCGCTTGCCCAACGAGTGCTCGCCCTCCTGCGCCGCTCGAGGCACATCGAGATACTCTCAGACCGCTCCTGTGCGCTTTGGGCGTCGCTGGGCCCACCCTGGTCAAGGGAGCTGCTCCAGATGCCGATACTCAGGCGGTATCTGAACTCCTTCTTCGACGAGCCCTCCGGCCTATGCACGCGGCCGGGCACGCTGTCGTCGCTCGCAGGACAGGCGTCATTCAGCGGACTTAGGGCGACAATCAATGGGCGACTCAGGATCGATGGTGCGGTATTCCCGTCCGAGCAAGACTGCCCACTCGCAGAGCCGTTCAGCATCGATGTGCGGCGTGGTCGCGTGGTGAAAGTGGAAGATAGCCCTGCTGGCAAACGCCTGAAAAAATGGCTGGGAGACAACGCTCGCAGGGGCGCGAAAGAGGTCATGCACTTCTCGTTCGGCCTCAATCCCGTAGCAAGGCTCGGCAACTCCATCCTTGAGAACGAGAGGGTCTTTGGTGCTTTGACGCTGGGAATCGGCTACGGCGCAAGAGGCGCCCACAAGGACCTGGTAGCGGTCGCACCGTCGGTGTGGGTCGATCAGAAACCGCTCTTCAAGCGCGGCGAGCTCGTCCATCCCGAGATTCCGTATCAGAGAAGCGTGCTAACACGCCGTCCCGGCTCCTGAGCATAAAAGAACCAAGCAGGAGAATGAGAAGCGGCGTGAGCATATAGGGCCAGATAATCGGCGAAAATAGCAGGAACGACAGAAGCGACAGGCCCATGAAATCTATCAGGTCCGCAAGCTTCCGCAATCGTCTGACCGCCAGTGCCAGGATGAGCAATTGTGTCCCGGCGATAATCGGTTTGAGAAGGAATTCTAGGCCATACTGAAAGAAGAACGGAGCAAACGATAACGACTTCTCCCACGCACGCTCGTTGAGCCACTTCTCGACTGCAAATGGCGCGAAACGCCCGTAGATGCCATCGAGGAACTGATGAGGCGAGGCGATCACGAAGGGCAAACAGAGAGAGACGGGGACTGCAATTGCCAGCAAAAGGCACCGCCAGCGCGCTCTGGAATCCGTCCACCTGAAAAGGAAAATGACGTAAAAAGGCAACAAGAGCGCCGCCTGCTGCCGCGCGGCGAGGCAGAGGCCCATTGTCAGGGCGGCCGCGATGTGCCTCTTTCGGGCGAGAAAAAAAATGAAAAGCGACAACAAGAACCAGAACACTGCGCCGGGGGTGATGGCGCTGAAGCGCAGGGTAACGCTGGAGAGCAGAACCAGGGCGAGCAGCAACTTTGCTTTGCCGGCATTCGGCTCGCGGTCTGAAAGCCGGAAAGCGACGAAAACCAGCAATACCGCCGAGCAACACAGCAGTGCGGCTACGACCCGTGGGTCTATCTGAAGCACGTGTGCGGGCACAAATGCTAACCACGTCGCTGGCAGATATGTCAGCGGCAAGTCCCACGGCATAAGATAGTGCGAATATGGGTTAGCCCCATAAAGAAACCGTTTACATGCAAGCTTAATCAGCGGCAACATGTCGGCGTGCTTGGGGTCGAGTGGTGCCCGGAGCG
>CAZKNE010000239.1:0-4114 GCA_964554005.1 uncultured bacterium
CGCCTTCTGATGCGCGATTAGCTTCTCCGCCTTATCGCGCTCAATGGTCTTGCCTGACCACTTGGAGGCCTCGCTCGCAGGACCTATAATGTAGGTCTTCCCCGCAAGGCGCGCCTTGAGCCGCGTGATCTTGTCAAGGTTGTTATGCGCCGTTCTCACCATTGATAGCACATGTTTCATCGCCAGCTCGCGCAGCTGTTCCTGCGTTGGGTTCACATGATACTCGACGTTGTAGCTGGGTGGTTCCGGCCCCATGTTCATCGTCTCACACCTCTTCAGTTTTTGTTTGTTACCGCTAGGACTCTGGACACTTACCAAAGCGCCGCCGCATACTAGACGTCGGATTTACAAAAAGCAACCATCAAAAAACACATCTGCCCAGAAAAAGCCCTGCCATTGACATTTGGCCTGGCCTCTATCTCTGTTCCATGCTATTTCCAGGCTTCCGCGCGCCGAAAACCTCCCACGCGATATCTCGTTCAGGAGACGCTCGTCATCAATCTGATCAAATGGGCAAGAACTTTGCTCAGTGCCAGATCTGACGAATGCCCAAAGCAAGTCAGTCAAACGATATCATTACTCGGCAAACAAGAAAGGGCAGGCGCCGTCAAGTGGCGCCTGCCCTTGTAGCCTATAATCAAGTGATTCTCTCGCTTCTACAGCTGGTCTTGAACTTCCTGAGGCGCGTTGCACTTTTTCAGAAACTCCATTCGCTCGGCCTTGATTCTCTTGACCCAGGCCTCGTACTCATCGAGGCGCCCGTTCTGCTCGTAGAATAGCTTAGGGTTGAGTATCTCGGCCGGAACCTTCTCGAGAAGCTTTGCGTTCTCAGGTGCATCCACATCGACGATCTCGTATCCGAAATCAGGATCGACCTTCCAGTTGATCTCGTCCCGGACCATCGCCTCAAGCATTGCACAGGAGTGACGGATCATAACCTTGAGAGCTTTGCCCTTTCCACGGTCCTTCTGATCGCCTCCAATGTAGCCTGTATTCATAAGCCAGGTTTTCAGCCCAGGCAGGTCCTCCACCAGCTCATCGAAACGGCTCGACATCAGCCCTGAGGCAAGCGGGAAAAAGGGCTGAGTGAACGGGACGTGGGTCTTGCCCCTTTCCTTTCCTGTTGCCGACGTTTTGGATGTCTCACCCAGGGTGAAATACGCGGCCGCACGCAGCGGAGAAGTGAACCGAACGATGCCAGGCATCGCAGCATCCTTCCCCTCGTCCCTATTCAGCATCCCGAGCGAGCCAATTGCCGGTAGGTCTGTCACGTTCGCCTCGTTCTCTATGGCGTGCATGGGAATTATCGACCTCCCGTTTTGCGTCCAGACAACAAAGTCCCAGCCATCTTCCGGGATACCGTTCTCATCAACGACGTCCTCATACTTGACCTGGCCGTTGATATACTTATCGATGTTCTCCTCCGAGGCGCCAGTCTCGATCAGTATTCTCTTGAGTCGCTTGACGTCCTCTGGCGCAACGGCGAACTTCGAGAAGTCGAACGTTCCATCCTTGTTGAAATAGGCATTCTCGACCCACGCAGAGGGGTGCACTGTCCCGCGATAAATAGTCGGTTCTCGCTCTTCCGTTAGCTTCCACGTCTTAGCGAAACAGCCATTCTCGGTTATCGAAAGATCACCCCCGCGCCAAACTGCGATCATGTCATCCTGAATGGGCTTCGTCATCTCGCTGTGTCTGCTGAATGTGATCGAGGTCTTACCAGTCCCAGAAAGGCCCAAAATGACGATTGCCATCCGATGCTTGTTGAGCTTGATCTCCTTACAAGCCGCATGCATGGCCAGTCCGCCGTGGAGATAGACATAGTGGTTTAGCATCCTGAGCATCGACCCCTTGCTTTCCCCGAAGTAGTCAGAGCCGATAATGTATGTCGTCCAGTTATCAAGGTCCACGATCATTGCAACGTTCCCATCCATTCCGGGAGCGTCACAGCCGGGCGTCATCACGACACGGAAATACGGCCGGTGCGCCTTGCTCATCTCTCCCTCGCTCTGTACTGCAGAACGCGGAAATGCCAGAATCTGCTGCATACCAGCCACATTGGCCGCCTCAAGTGTGTAAAGCCACTGCACAGGGATGGCGTGCTTTCCAATACCCTCGTAGCCATCAATCTGAAGTAAGCGGCCGCTCCTCTCGATAAACTGTCTCTGGTGCTCGATAAGCTTCTCGGCCCTCTCGCGACTTATCACCTTCCCGGAATACTTGGCTGCGTCGCTCTCAGGCGCAATAATGTAGGTCCTTGCCTGTTGACGTGCCTTGAACCGTGTGATCTTGTCGAGGCTGTTATACGCGGTCTTGGCGATCGCCGGCGTGTGCTTCATCGCAAGCTCGCAAAGCCGCTTTTGCGTTGGATTAACATCATACTCGACGTTGTAGTCGGGTGTTGGAAGCTCCATCTTCGTCGTTGCAAGCTCGTCAAACCGCTCTTGCATTAGATTGACATCATACTGCACGTTGTGGTTAGGTGTTGAAAGTCCCGTCTTCATCGTCCTTCTCCTCGTCTGCTATATTTGGTTGTCATAAACACTCCGATCACTTGCCGGAGCTTCTCCAGATACTAGAAGTTGCAGTTTCATATCGTCGCGGCTTTTGGAAGCACGCCAGTAACGTCCAGAACTGGTGATGAACTCATAACGTTCAACCTCATTTAGCGTAGCTCGTTTTACACATAAAACGCAGCAAATATCCACACACCTTCCGATCCCTCGCTGTATCAATAAGCAATCGACTGCTAGTCACATTTGTACCTCACTGCTTAACACTCTGGACAGACTAAGGTTCCCACGAGAACGCGCTTAGCTCATTCAAGGTTGACTTATACAGACGTAGTGGCGATATTCTTCGGCAGCTAGCCAGCCCACAGGGGCAGGATGGCTTTACTTTGTTGACTCGTTTGGTGGCCAAGTCGGGAAAGAAAGAGGTCTGCTATGGGCAATCGCCCAGTTATCATATCGCCATATTCGGACATCTCGTCGATGGGGCCGAGAATCTTGTCGAGCTGCCTCAATGAGGCTGGGTTCAAGACAAGGAAAGTCTTCCTGTCGGTTGACAAGGAGATGGGCGATATCCCTCCAGGGCTTTCGCTGTATCCCGACCATTTGTTATAGCAGATCGCTGAAATCTGCGAGGATTCGCTCTTCGTTGGGATTTCGGTCATGACCAATTACTTTGATCGTGTGGCTCAACTGTCGGCGTTCTTGCGTGATCAGGTTGGAGTAAGGGTGGTGTTGGGCGGAATCCATGCGACGCTAATGCCAAGGGAGTGCGCTGAGGTTGCGGACTTCGTCTGTGTTGGCGAAGGTGAGGGGACGATTGTTGACTTAGCCAGGGCGTTAGCCGGTGGCGATGATCCCTCAAAACTGCCTAACGTTTGCTGCAAAAAGGCAGGCCAATTCGTGCAAAACCCGTTAAGGGCGCTGATCGAGAATCTTGACGAGATACCCTTTCCTGATTACTCCCTCGATGATGACTACACTGTCTTGGAGGGCAATCTGGTTCAGGTTGACCTCGACGTCCTGGAGACAATGATGTCAAGCGCCCCGGGGCGAGAAATAAGCCAAAGAAGACCTTACTACCTCACTATGATGACAAGAGGCTGCCGGTACAACTGCACCTACTGCTGCAACCGCTCGGTTCGTGAGATATATAATGGGCAGCGGTTCTTGAGACGAAGGTCTGTCGAGAACTTCATTGCGGAGCTAGTCTGGGTCAAAAGGGAGCTACCGTTCGTGCAGATGTTTGTGCTGGCAGACGACTCCTTTTTCGACACTGACGAGGCCCAGATTGAAAGCTTTTGCCGATGCTACAAGAAGGATGTAGCTCTGCCATTCTTATCTCTCGGCACTCCGTTCGGGATAACCCCCGTGAAGCTTGAGCTAATGGTGGATGCGGGCATGGTTTCCGTTCAGGTCGGGATTCAGACTGGCAGCGAACGGATTAGGAAGCTCTACAAGAGGCCGTTTACCGAAAAGGAGGTTCTTCAGCTGACCGACTCACTTGCCCAATACGCCGGGAGGATACAAGCCCGTTACGACATTATTTTGGACAATCCTCTCGAAACTGATGAGGATGTCATTGACACGATACGTCTCTTCCT
>CAZKNE010000240.1:0-825 GCA_964554005.1 uncultured bacterium
AACGTCAAGAACGTGATCACGAAAAGTTGCTGCCGATGTCTTGAACACATTTTCTGGCCCTTCTTAGCTATCAAATAGAGCTTCGTTATATGCCTCGGCGCAAACTTGGCGAGTCGCTTGTCGATGGTATCCTCATTGAGAGTTATTTTCTCGTCGTCGTAGATATTCTTGCAGAGGCTGAACAGGAAGATGTTTCCCGCAACCAGCCTGTCCTCAAGAGTTGCTTGCTGCGCAGAGAGAATGCTAAGCAGCTTCTCCTCGATGAGAAGATAGGCATCATAAGTGATCGAGATTCTGGTCTTGAGGAGGATTCTGCCACCAACGGCAAGCTTCCGCCTGCTCTGCGCGAATAACTTCAGAAGTTCCTCTTGATACTGCTCAATCGGCTCGCCCCTGTTGTGCAAGACCTCGTTGCAGACGAACGACACGTCAACCACAACGCCGCGAGGCGTTTCGACAAACCTGAACGGGAACTCCCTGCACACAAGGGGTTTCGCGTCGTATCCCAGCCGTTTGTGAATGGCGCAGAGGTTGTCGGCTCCCAAAAGCGGGCAGCCACCTTTAGAGGGGTCTGGTTTGATGACTCCTGCTGCGCCGGGCGCCTCGTGCTGGTTGTCAACGGGACGGATGTAGCTCTTGATGTCGTCGGGCAGCCTGTCGAGGCACCCCTGCTCCACTTCGACCACCCATTGCTGACGACAGCACTCCCCACATGCTACACAATGATAGCGCGTGTTTGACGGGTATATGAAGTTAGGCATGCTGGGACGATTCTGTTCCAAGTTCGGACATCCTTTGGATTTGTGGTTGAGGAATCCCCCGACG
>CAZKNE010000240.1:835-4100 GCA_964554005.1 uncultured bacterium
GACGTTGGCTCAAACGCACTCTGGGACATATCCCAGAATCATCGACTCGCTCTCGTAGCGGGGCATCCTTAGCATTTGTTCATGCATATCGGGCGGACACGGGCATCTGGCCTTGCATGTTATCGCCACAGCCCACTTGTGCCGCCGATGGACCCCAGCATTGGCGCTAAGAGGCCACTACGCCGCCTTTGAGTCAGTCCCCTCTGATAACTTGCCAGAATCCTTAGGGCTCAGCATCACAAGCCTCACCCAAACCGCGAACACAAGGCAGGCCATAGTGAACCGCCACACACCCGTGGCCGTCACAAAAAGCCGAATGCCCGCAAGCTTAAAAACGATGCAGACAATGAAACTGATGACCGCACCGGCAATCGCCAGCTTCTCCAGTCCCTTCATGGCACACTCCCTCTGTTGACACTTTTAACTGTTTGTTGCCTCAGCGCCTTAAAGCCTATCGCCAACGACGCGCATTGTCAAAAGCTTGCTTCAGCCCGAATAGTCAAATTGACAAAGGGGGCTGGTGTGAACCCGCCTGCCGTAGTCCAAAATGCATCGCTATCCCTTGCGCCGGGCGATGATGTGGCCCAGGCTGGGGGAGCTCCTTCCTCCGAATCTCAGGGACAACTGCCAACTGAACAAAGGATGAAGGATGAAGGCGGAAGGATGAAGGAACTGCCAACTGCTAACTGCCAACCGCTAACGGAATTGGGTAGTGAATGCCGCCCCCGCTGTTGGACCAGGGATCTTCAGGAGTATAGTAGAGGGAACCGAACAGTTTCCAAACAGCCGATGGGTTCCCAATAATCCAGGTTGACGGTGATTGTCCTCGCATGGGCCAAACAGCCTAGAAAGGCCGTCCTACACCGGGTCATACTGCACCACCACTAGCGAAAGCGGCGTCAGGCCGCCGCACTCCAAATGGTCGCCGCTGGCTTGGGTCAATCTGATTATGGTGGGCTAGTTTTCCTTGACGGGATTGCGAGCGTCGTATATCTTTGCGTAGTTTTTTCGCTCTCCCTATCGAACCTAGGTTAGTTTGTTATGAGAACGATTGTTTGCGTAAAGCAGGTTCCTGAATCTGGCTCAGAAATCAGCATAAATCCCGAGGACAACACCCTCAATCGTGAGGCGGCGGAGGCCGTCATCAATCCTTTCGATGAATATGCGATTGAGGAGGCGCTGCTGTTGCGGGAGCGTTTTGGTGGGGACGTCTGGGTAATTAGCATGGGACCATCTCAGGCTGAGAAGGCGTTGAAAGAAGCTTTGGCAATGGGTGCGAACGAGGCGGTCTTGCTCAACGATCCGTGTTTTGCAGGTTCGGACACTCTTGCGACGTCCTACGTGCTGTCGCGTGGGATTGAGAAGATCGGCGATTTTGACCTGGTGATTTGCGGGAAGCAGGCGATTGATGGGGACACGGCTCAGGTAGGCCCGGGTATTGCGACGCGACTTGGGCTTTCGCAGCTGACCTATGTCTGCAAGGTTGTGGAGTTGGACCTGGAGGGTAGAGCTGTTTCTGTCCACCGGATGCTTGAGGGCTGTGTTGAGGCAGTTCGGGGGCGCCTGCCGGCGCTATTGACGGTGGTCAAGGACATCAACCAGCCTCGTTACCCGTCGCTGCTTGGGATAAGGAAAGCCAGTCGGAAGAAGATGCCTGTGTGGGGTGTGGAGGACATCCAGGCTGATGCTTCCCGGATCGGCCTTGGCGGGTCTGCGACGGTTGTCGAGAGGGTCTTCACACCGCCGGTTCGCTCGGGCGGGGAGATACTAGAAGGCGAGGTTGACGAGGCTGTGGAGAAGCTGATGCAGAGGCTTGGCGCAAACGGCTTAGTGTGAGAGGAAGCACGGAATGGCGCAGTTGAGGATAGACCGAGAGCTTTGCACTGGTTGCGGAGAGTGTGTTGGGGCGTGCCCGCTTTCGGCGCTGAGCGTAGTAAAGGGCATTGCGGCTGTCTCGGAGGCCTGTAATGATTGCGGAGCGTGCATCTCCGTATGCCCGGTAGGTGCGTTGTCAATTCCTGTTGGGGAGCGCCTCGAGGGGATGCGTGTGGAGGACTACAAAGATGTTTGGGTTTTCTGCGAGCAGGAGGGTGGCCGCATAGCC
Source organism: uncultured bacterium (assembly GCA_964554005.1). Taxonomy (GTDB): domain Bacteria; phylum B130-G9; class B130-G9; order B130-G9; family B130-G9; genus B130-G9. The sequence goes on from CAZKNE010000240.1 coordinate 2,940, forward strand.
AATGTTACGTTTGAGCTGCTGGGCAAGGGGCGCGAGCTTGCCGAGCGGCTCTCGTGCCGGCTCTGTGCGGTCTTGCTGGGACATGACGTTGCTGATCTTGCTGAGCCTCTTTTTCATTACGGCGCAGAACGCGTCTATTTAGTTGAGGACGGCCGGCTCTCGCCGTATAGAACGGCTCCGTTTGCTCGGGCGTTTGTCTTTCTCGTTCAGCAATACAAACCGGAGATCGTGCTCATTGGCGGGACGACTTGTGGCAGGGACCTTGCCGGCGCTGTGGCAACGAGGCTTGAGACTGGGTTGACGGCGGATTGCACGGGCCTGCACATCGCGGATGACGGGCGGAACATGGTCCAGACGCGCCCGGCGTTTGGCGGGAACATAATGGCGCAGATAAGGTGCGAAAGGCGAAGGCCACAGATGGCGACCGTTCGGCCGAAGGTTATGGAGATGCCAGCGCCGGACGAGACGATGACGGGTGAGCTGATACGAGAGGAGCTTACGATCGAGGATGATGAGATCCTTACTACCGTCCTTGAGTTTATTAAGAGCGAGCAGGAGAACGTCAACCTCGTCGATGCTGACATCATTGTCTCCGGTGGTCGTGGTCTCGGCAAGCCGGAGCACTTCAGCGTCATCAGGGACCTTGCTAAGGCGCTGGGCGGCGTGGTCGGCGCCTCGCGGGCGGCGGTCGATGCGGGCTGGATACCGTATCCGCACCAGGTCGGCCAGACTGGCAAGACAGTGCGGCCGAAGCTCTACGTTGCATGCGGAATATCAGGCGCCATACAGCACCTTGCCGGAATGCGGACCTCCGATGTCATAGTCGCCATCAACAAGGACCCGGAGGCGCCCATATTCAAAGTCGCGACCTATGGCATCGTGGGCGATCTGTTTCAAGTGGTTCCGAGGCTCACGGAGCAGCTTAAACACCGTCTCTGACGCGATGGCCGTGCTGTTGCGTTGCGGCTGCCTCGCGGATGGAGGGCAGAAGCTCGTGCCCGAATGGCAGACCATGGGAAGGGGCAGGCGTAGCCTGACGGTGCGAATAGCGCCACAATCCCCCCCCCTTCTAACCTCCCCGTTGCGTTGCACGCAGGCTACCCATGGTATCCCCTGTCGGGGATTACAGCCTGCACCCCTCGTTCGCACCCGTTAGCTGAA
>CAZKNE010000241.1:0-4078 GCA_964554005.1 uncultured bacterium
TCCTGACCCACCTCGGCAAGGGCTTGACGAAATACACTTTGATCAATTACGAGGCAATCGACCTTGCTCGTGTTGAGGACCGTTCCGAGGACCACATCGACATGCTCATACAGAACGGCATCTCGCACTTTCTCGAGGAGCATCGCATAAAGCCTGACAGTGTGTCGATCGGTATCCCACGGGAGAGCGTTTTCTTCACATTTGCCGAGCTGCCCAGAGTTCAAGGTGTCGGCCTCGGGGAGATTCTTTCCTACGAGATAGAACGGCACGTGCCGCTACCGGCGGATTCGGTCTGTTTCGATGCCCAGGTGGTTGAGCGAGGCGAATCTCAGAACGGCATGCTCAAAGTGGCCATTATCGCTGCGCGCCGGGACCTCATTTTGCGATACGCCGGTATCGTGGAACAGATCGGCCTTGCGCCGTCTGCGATCACGGTCTCCACTCTCGGGCTTGTGGATTTCTTTACCCAGTTCGGCGAGCTGACGGACGATGCCACCTGTGCTCTCGTTGATTGCGATGATGGCAGCGCCGATGTGGTCATCTTGAGGGGTAAGGAGCTCATGCACTGCCGGTCAATTGATCTTGAGCACGGGGGCCTGAGTTCAAGTTGGCAGAGGCCAACACCGAAGAGGGCACTTCTCGGCGAGAAACTCATGGAGCGGGGGCTCATAACGGAGGAGCAGCTTCAGCTGGCTCTTGCTGAACAGCAAAAAGCGGGCGATGCACCGCTGGGTCAGATATTATTTCATTCTGGGTTTATTTCTGAGGAAGACCTCGTGAAAGCTCTCTCGGGCCAGGCGCCAGGCGCTCAGGCAGCCCAGGGCACCGGTCTTGACGACGGAGATGCGAGTTTGGCGGCCCAGGGTGCGGAGTCGATTGGCGTTCAGAAGCAGGGAGAGATCAAAAAGGCTCAGGCCATCCTCGAGGAGCTATCCTCCTACGTAGATGAGAACGGCGGTAACGTTTACATCGACGAGTTGTATCTATCTGGCGAGTATCGCAGCGCTCTTAATCTCCAGGGGACGCTCGTGGAGCTGGGTTTTGCGGGCCGTGTCAGGCTGCTTCAGCCGCATCAGAAGATACGCTCGCTCGTGCCGCCGGAGAGGGCGAGTTCTCTTTGCTCTGCGATAGGCTTGGGCATGCGCGACTTCGAGGAAAAGGTCGGGGGGGTTAACCTTCTGCCGGCGGAGCGCCGCCCGAGGCGCAAGCTGTATGGTAAGCGATTCATGATTGGTCTTTCTGTTTCGCTGTGCATTCTGTTAGTGGCGATTCTGGCCAGCAGCATCACCAGGCAGAAGATGGAGGTCGGTTTCCTTGAGTCGAAGGTTCAATCGCTCCGCAACGAGGTGAAGCTGATCTCCGCGACTCGGCATCAGGTGACGGCCTGGGGGGACTTATTGAAGGGGCTGAAGTCGCTATCTGAGGAGACTCTCAATCCACTCTTGGTGCTCAAGGAGCTCGACAAGCGTCTGCCTAGTGCTGGTCCGGAGAAGGTATGGTTGAGCAATTTCCGGCTCAAGGGCCAGGAGCTGTCGATCAAGGGTCGTTCGGGCAAGCCAGAGGAGATACTCGCCGCGCTGGAGGCGTCGCCGATTTTCAAGAACCCTCGTTTTGAGGGACGGATAACATCAGGTAAGGACAGCGAGAAATTCAGTGTTGTGGTCGAGATCGATATTAAGAATCAGTGGCAGTTGCTGAAAGGACAGGAGGGGCCTGGGAAAGAGCAGGAGCTGATAGGCCCTGTGCCTTCCCCAGAGGATATGCTCGTAGGTCCAAGCGAGAACGATGAGGAGGGTTACTATGAGGGACCGGACGAGTCGCCGCAGCTGCCGTTTCGTAATCCAGAGATGGCTACTGGGATGGATAGAACATTTCGATCTTTAGGGTCTGAGTTGCCGTTCAGGAATCCGTTGCTGCGTGGGCCGGCAGGTCGGATGTTTGACAATCGACTTCCGGCGACTGGCTCGGCGGATTACGTTACTGAAGGTGCATCGCATGACGAGGAGGATGCCGAAGGAAACGGCGGGGCAGATGACGAATCAGAGGATTCGGAGGGGGACGAGGGCGAATGAAGCTGACTGCCCGGGACCGGAAGATTCTCATAATAGGCTCTGTGGTGATATCCGTATTCGTTCTGATCAGATTCGCTATCGTGCCGCTATACCGCTACAGCCGGGAGATGTCGGACGAGATTGAGAGCACTCAGTTTCAGTATGAGAAGAGCGCTCGGTCAGTCTCGCAGCGGGCTGCGCTCGATTACGAGCTGAACGAGCTGAAGAAAATAGGGGCCAACTTCGAGGCGCTGCTCATTAAGGCCAGAAATCCGAACGTTGCGGGCGCGAAGTTGCAGCAGACGCTGGACGGTTTTCTCCAGCAATCAAAGCTTGAGACACGGAGTAAAAAAATAATGAAGACTGAGGAACGGGCTGGTTTTGTCTCGGTTCCTGTGGAGCTTAGCGCGACCGGCTCACTGTCTCAGTTGAGGGATTTTCTGACGAGGGTGATGAACGACAAGATGTTGCTTCAGGTAACGAAGCTGACGCTTAGACCTGAGAACCAGCGAGATCCCAAGAAGATATTCATCGATATAGAGGTTGTAGGATATGTCCTCAATGAATTGCCGTAAGGTTTTCTGACAGGTGTTTCGCAAGCTTTTCGTGATAAATCTATCGCTCTTTGCGGCTGCTGTTGCTGGGGCGGTTTGGCTCGGCGAGATATGGCAGGGTCCGCTCGGGGAGGAGATCAAGACCGACCCCGTTCCGCCCAAGAGGATCGAGCGTGAGCAGTATTCATTCGATAAGATGGCTGCTGGCTCGGGCTATGGCCAAATGGTTGATAACGACCTCTTCAGACCTGACAGGAAACGATATATCCCGCCTGAACCCTCGCCAACCCCAGAGAAGGATGATGCCAAAGAGGACAAAAAGCCCAATTTCGAGGTCTTGGGGATCATGCTACTCAACGACAGGGTCAAGTATGCGATAGTGGCGGAGAAGCCAGCCAAGAAAGTTCAGGCCCCCAAGCCTAAGAAACGTTATAGCAGGCGTTCAAGGCGGAGGCGGGAGAAGCCTAAACCGACTCCCACACCGAGCGATCTGCTCCAGGCGAGGTCCTACAGGGTGGGTGAGGAGGTCAAGAACGGTTGGTATATATCAGAGATCAGACCCACTCTCGTCGTGTTCTCGAACGGCAAGGAGAGCTTTGAGGTAGAGGTCACGAAGTCAACCATTCCTCAAGTGGCCGAAGAAAAGAGCAAGAAGACCGGGCGGCAGCCCATAAAAAAGATAAAGCCGGCGTCGCCTCCCAGCAAGGATGAGGCCACTCAGCGTTTTCTCGATGCGCTAAGAAAGGCGGGGAAGAGAAAATGAGGGATGGCCGAGGCTATTCTGTGGATGCCGTGCCCTCGCCGGTGTCGGCTGGTGAGGGGACGGAGCGATTGTTTTTGGAGCGGATGTGCTCATCTATCTGTTCTATTGTAAACGAGGGCCCTACAATTGTTAGGCACACAAAATTGACCCTTAGGGGGTGAGTATGTCGAATAGGCAAGTAACGTTGTCCCGGCGCCTGCACAGCTTTGGACTGTGTCTTGTGCTGCTTGTGGCAGCGTTTTTCGCAACAAGTTGCGTTCACATTTTTAAGCAAAAGACGCTCACAGAGGGCCCTGCCATTGCCGGGCTGGAGGAAGGCGTTGTTCAACAGCGAGAGCAGGAGCCCGTCGAGGAGAAGGCCTCAGGCGTGCCGGCGGAGCAGGGGAATATCCTGCCCCAGGCGGCGGCCTCAACGTCAACGGTGGCAACGAAAGTAGTCGGCAAGGCCGAGGTTGAGGGCAAAAGCGCTGAGCCAGAGGAGGAAGGCGTGTCGGGCGATAAGGTCTTGTTCACGGCGCGGAGCAGACCTCCGAGGGGCAAGCTGCCCGAGAGCCTCGAGGAGCGAGAGACCTGGCCTTATCTTACCTTAGAGAGCGCTCCCATCGAGCAGGTGCTCGAGATGTTCATCAAGATTATGCCCGAGCGCGGCACCTTCAACTACATCGTTGACCCCAGCGTCAAGAGTAAGAAGATAACGACGCGCTTTTGGC
>CAZKNE010000242.1:0-4076 GCA_964554005.1 uncultured bacterium
GCGAGGGAGAGAACCAGATTGGCCAGCCCAAACGATGTAAGCGCCAGGATGCCCTTGACAAGTAGAGCAGAGCCGGTTATTCGACCGATATGCTTGGGAGCTTTGGCGATCTCTCGGACTACGATTCTGTCCATCCCAAAGGTGGCGAGCAGAAAGCAGAAGGAGATGAACACGAAGACCTGGTTGTAGGCTCCGAATTGGTCTTTGCTGAGGTCTTTGGCGAGGTAAAATACTACCGCATAGAAGGTGATTAGTTTCCCGAATATCTCGCTGAGAAAGACTGCGGTGAAGTTCTTTGCGGTTTTTCGGGGAGTGTTCATCAGTTGCAAAATACCAGATTGCTTGAGAAGATGACAAGGTGATGAACGCCGGCGTTGCCTAGCTCAAGGAAGTATAGTGTATGTGCTGGAAGATCATAGATTCAGCGTTGGGAACGTGAGAGAGCCGATTTCGGTGCAAAGTCCGACGTTTGGCGGATGCTGAGCGTCTGATTATGGCAGACCAACCGCTCGGCTTCTCGGGAGTGCTTTTCCCGGCGACCTGTATCAGGTATCGTGGTCTTGGCTTGTCTGTAATCGGGAATTGACGATAAGTGATAGTGAGATGCGCGGTAGTACGTTCGGCATAGACATAGGGCACCATTTGGTGAAACTTGTTGAGCTTCACTACGATGCTCGTGAACGGCGGACGATGGCGGACGGCTACTGCATTGAGATATCAAAGGACAAGGTCCCTGGTCGCACATTGCTGGTCAGGACTCTGAAACACATATTCCCGCGTCGGATGAAGCGAGCGGCCCAGTCGGCGCTCGGCGTCTATGGCGGGCACAACGTTGTCCTCAAGCGCATCGATTTACGAGGTGTCCCCAAGGGCGATGTCGCGTCGGCGGCTGATGCTGAGGCGATGCAGTATCTGCCTGAAAACGCGGAGGACTACATCAAGGGCTTCGCCACGACTAACCCGGTCCTCAATCCGAGTGCAGAGGGCAGCGAGGTAGCTTTCGTTGGGATAAGGCGGGCTATCTGTGATTTTTATGACGAGGTTCTGATGTCGTCGCACAAGGCACCTGTCGAGTTCGAGGCGGCTGGCCTGGCCCTGGCTGCGACTTATCAGCGGGCTTCCCTGCGCTCCGAGGACAAGCTCATAGGGATTCTGGACATCGGCGAGGCGTTGACGAAGATAGTCTTGCTCAAGAAGGGTGAGTTCTTCTTCTACGAAGAGATGGACATCGGCAGCCGCTTTATCATCTCATCCCTTCAGCGGAGGCTAGGAATCGCGCTTTGGCCGGCCGTGGCCCTACTCTCCGGCCATGAGGCGGCAGGCCTGGCCCCTGACTATGCCATAAAGAACGTTCAGAGCGAGATAAGTGCCTTTGCTACGCGCATCAAGGACCTTATTTGGCGAGCCAGGGTCAACTCGCAGACGTGGTTCTTCGACAGGATGCTTGTTTGCGGCGGCGGGGCAGCGATTCCATGTATAGTTGAAGCTCTTTCCCCGCTATTCAGATATGGGGTTACGGTGCTAGACCCATTTCGTGGGTTACCCCATCGGTGCAGGAATCTCTCAAAGAATCCGATGCCGCCTGCCTCAACGCTCTTTGCGGTCGCAATGGGGCTCGCGCTTAGGGCAAGATACGTAAGCACCGCATACGGCAGCAATTCGCGTTCGGCCTTACCGGGCCACAAGCGACTCTTGGGCCATTGACCGACCATGCCGATCATCTATGTGCATGAGGCGGCTCTGCAAAATCGCTTACAGATGGTATTAAGACAATTGCATTTGACACGCAACTAGCGCTTGATCTCAGGACAAATGGCCTCGAGACAGTGAGGCGACATACATTCTTGGAGCGTGCAGAAAAACTCGCATCGTTCCTGAAGGAGCTCGTTCCTGGCATATAGTATGGTTGTTAGAGGAAGGATTGCAGAAGAAAAGTTGCACAGCAAGTCACAGATATCTGAATTGAAGGTGATATTCTTTGACCTCGACGGGACGCTAACTGATTACGAGGCGTCGGTTGATTATGCGACCACGAAGTTGTGGGAGAGCATAGAAGATGTATGTCCTCTGGACCTTCATAGCTTCCTGCGTGCTCAGTGGGATTTTATGGCCGAGCTGGAGGAGAAGGATGCAAAGGGGGAGATACCGCGGACGCTTCTCAAGGACCGGAGGGCGAGATTCGAGCAGTTCTTGAGGAGAGTAGGCCCGGGGCTCGTCGAGCGTTTTGAGGACGTGGGCGAGATCTACACTCGTCTTAGACGGGAGGGTCTCACGGTCTATCCGGGAACCGTGGAGGTGCTGGCCGACCTCGGAAAGCGATACGCCCTCGGCGTTATCACGGAGGGAGATGGACAGATGCAGAGAACTCAGCTGGAGCAGGCGGGTCTGGCCGATTTCGACTACGTTGTCATCTCCGACGAGGTTGACATTCACAAGCCTGACACCGCTCTATACCGCCGGGCCTGCGAGATGGCTGGTGTTCTGCCTCGTCAAGCGGCGCTTATCGGCGACAGGATTGACTGGGACATCGTGCCGGCGGCACAGACCGGGATGCTAACGGTCCTCTGCCGTCAGCAGAAACACTATCGAACACACGAAGTGGACAGCGGGCAGGCTGATTATACGATAGGGAACATCAAGGAGCTGCTGGCGATATTCAAGTGACCGCAACATAGGTTACCTCGGACGACAAAATGAAAAGAACCCTGTTATTGCTCCAAGCGATGCGGCCCAAGCACTGGACCAAAAACATTCTGCTTTTCGGCGGCATCGCCTTCTCAAAGCATCTCTTCGAGGCGGACTTGTTCGTCAGGTCTTCTCTTGGGTTTCTGGTGTTCTGCGTCCTTTCCGGGTTTGTCTATGTCGTGAATGACGTTACCGACATCGAGGAAGATAAAAAACACCCCAAGAAGCGGTATCGTCCGATCGCATCGGGAGCGCTCTCCCCATCATTCGCTATCCCCGCGGCCTCAGTGCTCGCCGCAATTGCGCTGGTTGTCGCATTCTGGCTCTCCACCGGCTTCGGGATTGTCTCAGCTCTGTATCTCGCAGTGATGATAGCCTATTCATACATCCTAAAGCACATCGTCCTGCTGGACATCATGACCATCTCCGCAGGCTTCGTCATCCGCGCTCTGGCCGGCGCCATCGTCATTGGTGTTGAGTTCTCCAGCTGGCTCATTGCCTGCACAATCTTTCTCTCGCTCTTCCTTGCGATCGCCAAGCGCCGCCACGAGCTCGTGAGCCTCGGAGACGATGCGGCCGCCCATCGTTTTATCCTGAAAGAATACACGCCTCAGCTGCTCGACCAGATGATCAGCATCGTTACCGCCGCGACGCTCATGGCTTACTCGCTTTACACGGTCTCGCCCGAGATCGCGCAGAAGTTCGGGACGAGATACCTTTTCATCACGATACCTTTCGTCCTTTACGGCCTTTTCCGCTATCTTTATATCGTCTATCGCAAGGAGAAGGGTGGCAGCCCGGCTCAGATTCTCCTCGAGGACACGCCGCTGATAATCGACATCTTGCTCTGGATAGTCTGCATCTTAACGCTGGTCTATTGGCCCGGCTCGCATCCTCTTTAGATGACAGAACCTCCCCCCTTAGCGTGGTTATCCCCTCAGGTCGGACGCCATCTCGTTGACCTCCTCGGCCCCCTCTGCCAAAAACTTCTCCTCTTCCGGCGCCAAGATATTGATGAGTCGCTGGAACTCACCCGCGTGGACACGCTCTTCATTCGCGATGTCGTGCAGGACAGCCTTGGCGAGCTTGTTGTCGGTTGCATCCGCGATCGACTCATACAAATGGACCGCCTCTTCCTCGGCGGCAAGCGTCAATCTCAGCGCCCGGAGAAGCTCCGAATCGGTCAGTTTCTGCCCTGAAACGACCCCGCTGAATGGATTCACGAACTCTGCCATCGTTCAGCCTCCTTCTTTGATAAAACAACTCCACAATAGCAACAATTACCATTACTATAAGCTCCCCAAAAATCACGTTCAAGCTTTCGGAGGGGTCGCCTACTCAGCTTCCGATACGGGCCGTGCTTGCTTTGCCACCTCGGCTATCGCATCGAG
>CAZKNE010000243.1:0-4062 GCA_964554005.1 uncultured bacterium
ATCTCTGTGCCATATTGGATTTCGGGTCCGGTGCGTACGTTTGCTTTTTTCGCGACAGGCTGCGCCGGCTTCACTTTCTCCAGGACGGGTTGGGGCAGACCAGGCCGCCCCTTGCGTGCCTTGACGCCGGTGGGCGAGAACTCGGTCGGGCCAATCGTCAAGATGTTGCTTTCAGGCGATGGCCCCCGGTTGACGCATTTCTGAAACATGGCAAGCCGCCTGGCGTTCTCAAACTTACTGGCTAGGTTGCGCATTTGCAGAAAGTCCCGAACCTCTTTGCACCCGCTGTCGAGGCTCAGGTCAAACAGGTCTGTCGGTGTGGCATCGAAGTAACGTTTCACGAGGGGCTGCTGGAATTGGATTTCCGAGGCTTTTTTTGCCGTGATTAGGCCCATCCGCCAGTAGTATTCGTAGCCCCTTGATAAAAGAGGGAAGGTCCTCATCTTGCGCCAGTAGGCCTGGGCCAAATTGTAGTAAAGCGGCGCGCGCTTCAAGCTAAATCTGTACTTGCTGTAATTCTCGTAAGAAAGAATAGCGCTCTTGAACGACTTCACAGCTTCGTCGATGCTTCCTTCTGAAAGAAAGCGAAGGCCCTCCTTGTTCCGCTCAGTAGCGAACCAATTAGCCCAAGATACTGAGACTGTGAGGCACAATGTCACTAGTAAGCACGTTACGACTGCAATCGGTCTGTTCATCATGTTCTCCCACGATTTATAAGCTGGCTTTGCACTTTCCAGAGCGCTGATGAGGCTTCCTCCAATCCAATTCGACTAACCGCCATGTCGCTCAGCGCTTTCGAGCGACATGAGCTGCCATCGTATCGGCCCCAAAAAATCGGCGAATGAGTTCCTGCGCTTCACCAGGAAAAGTTTGTTCTCGATATCGAAAGTTGGGTCCGAGCTCGACGTGAAGCGATAGGTTAATAATAACCTGTCGGTCGTGTAATTTGTTGTTGCGGTGGGCCTTGTCCACTCCTTTTTTAGCAGTTTTGCCCGGATGTCGTGGACAACCTCGTATTTCGGCTCGCCGATACCCACGTCTATCTTGATTCTGAATAGCTTGTTCACGTTAGCATTGAACCCGCACTTGTTCATCAACGCTTTGTCATTATGGTTGTAGGCCCAGACATAAGTCTGAACTGTCTCTTCGGGTGTGTCGAAGCTCGGCTTAAAAGCGCAGCCTACAAGCACCCATATCGCTGCAAGACATATAAATAAAATGAAACAAGGCCGCATACGAATGCAGCTCCTGCGGACACAACACTTCCCTCTCGTCAACGGTAACCCTCGCCTTGGCGCGAACAGAAGGCCTAACAACCTATTATTAAACCTAACCGCAAATCATAGCTCATGTCAACCATCTGTAATCTTTAACGCAAATATGCAGAATGTCAAATGCCTGCTCAACCCGCGTTTGACCCCTCGATTGAATGTGGCTGTCCAATAAGTCGGTGTGGAGTCGTAGGGGCGGTGCTTGCCCCGCCCTGTCTCCGTTTGGCAAATCATAAGGAGGGTGCAGCAAGCAGCACCCCTACACAACGTCGATGTCCTTTTATAGCCACATTTGGGACGTCAGTCCCGTCTGAGCATGGCACCCCTTGATCTTGACAACCTGTCTGATTTTCCTGTATTATTTTCGTGCGGGAGGACAGAAAAACCTCCATCGGCCGACTTATTGGACAGCCATTGAATGTGGCGTGAATGCACTGTTACCTGTCCCCGCGAGAGATGCCGAGACCGCTGGCGCAAGCAGTGGGAACAGGCCCGCTGTCTGGGCAGCTAGGGCGGTGGTTGACTCGACCAATCAGCTCGGCTAGTATTGCTTTCATAAAATAGGGCAATATGGCTGAATCTGTGGAGATGTTGGCGGCGTCTTCGCTGGTGTCAGCAGTAATTAGGCAGGAGGATAGTATGCACTTAAGTTCCAAGCGATCGATGTTCTCGGTGTTGGTCATGTTCTCGGCTTTGATGATCATCTTGGTGCTCGTAGCCGATTCCAACGGGGGGCCGTTGGTCAGGCTGGGATACGCTGAGTTTGACGGAGAGGCAAACGGTGGGCCAGATGTGTGTGCCGAATACAGGGCGCAGGTTTCTCCCGACGCGGACTATGCTTACTACATAGTGCAGTTTGCAGGCCCGATCACGAGTGCGATGAAGGCCGGTCTGGAAAGCCAAGGGGCATGTTTACTGGACTATGTTCCCGATTTTTCGTTCGTTGTCAGGATGGCTCCGAAGGCCGCAGCGAAGCTCCAAACGTCAACGAGCCTTCCTATCGTGTGGGTTGGCGAATATCAGCCGGCCTACAAGCTCTCATCCGGGCTTCGCCGGTTCGTTCGCGAGGGCGAGCGCGTGTTGCAGTCGAATATGCCGAGGATCATGGTTCGGTTCTTCCCCGGGCAGCACAGTCCGGAGAGTGTCTCAGAGCTTGAGCAGCTCGTGTCAAGCTCGGGCGCCATGGCTGAGATAGCCGAGGCGCACCGCAGTGTCGTTCGGCCTCGGCTGGTTTTGTCTATCTCGGGACAGGACCTGGGGCAGCTGCTGCCTGAGTTCGCTGCTCAAGGTGACGTGGCATGGATAGACTTCTACCAGGTCCCGAGGGTGCTCAACGACGTTGTGAGGTGGGTTGTTCAGTCAGACGTCGAGAACGACTGCTCTCTCTGGAGCCACGGCATCCACGGCGAGGAGCAGATAATTGGCGTTGGCGATACGGGCGTCGATGCCGACAGCTGCTTTTTCTATGACGGCTCTCAGGGTTTGCCGACCTCAACAGTCAACCAATGGCAGCGAAAGATCATCGCGTACATCGACTACACGGGCGAGTCCGGCTGGGACGAGGACGGACACGGCACCCACATCGCGGGGACCTTGGCCGGCGACAACCTCGCACACCCGGAAGAATACGACACCAACGACGGCATAGCATATCGGGCGAAGCTGATGGTTCAAGATATCGGCGACAAGGACAGCCTCTCGTCCATCCCATTCGGCCTGGATAGCTACTTCAGACAGAGCTACAACGCAGGAGCCAGAATACACTCAAACAGCTGGGGCAAGCCGTCCGGGTCAACCGGTGACAACGCTTACAGCTCCCGCAGCCGGGAAGTCGATGACTTTATATGGAAGCACCCCGACTTCCTGATCTTCTTCGCCAACGGCAATGACGGCCCGGCCGACAACACGGTCAACCCGCCCGCTACCGCCAAAAACTGCGTGAGCGTAGGCTCGTGCAAGAATCCGCACGCGCCGTTCTCCGAGAACGATATGGCGTCCTCCAGCAGCCATGGGCCTACCGCGGACGGCCGGCTCAAGCCAACCATCGTCGCTCCAGGCGAGTACCTCAATTCTGCTGAAAGCGACCGCAATATATCATCCTACAATTGCGGAACTGTCCCAATGCAGGGCACCTCTATGGCGTGCCCCGTGGCCGCCGCCTCGGCTGCCCTGGCAAGGCAATACTTCACGGAGGGCTTTTATCCAACAGGAACCCGGAACAGCGCCGGCGCGTTTGAGCCAAGCGCCTCGTTGTTAAAAGGCGTGCTGATCAATGGCGCTGTTGACATGACGGGGGCCGACACAGGAGGCGCTATCCCGGCGAATGGACAGGGATGGGGCCGCATCAAGCTCGACGACGTGCTGTACTTCTCGGGCGACAGCCAGCCCCTGGCGGTGTGGGACGTTAGCCCAGGCCTTCAGACGGGCAACTACGACGAATACACTGTCTCGGTCTCGGCCGCTGATATGCTGAAGGTTACGCTGGTGTGGACGGATTACCCATCTTCCGAGGCCGCTCAGACGAATCTAGTCAACGACCTTGACCTGCTCATAGCTACGCCTTCGGGCGATCAGTATCGAGGCAACTGGTTCAGATACGGGCTCTCGGTGCCCGGTGGGGATTTTGATCGCCTCAACGTTGTGGAGTGCGTCTATATCAGAACTCCCTCGGCGGGCGATTACAGTATAAGGGTTCAGGGCTACAACACCCCGGAAGGGCCCCAGCCGTATGCGTTGGTCGTTGCGGGCGGCGGCCAGAGCAGCGAGAAGGCTCCTATCCTCTCAGGTGGGA
>CAZKNE010000244.1:0-4055 GCA_964554005.1 uncultured bacterium
TTTTGTCTGTTCGCCAGGATGGGAATATTCAGCTATCGATTTCCGATACAGGTGTTGGCATAAAGGAAAGTGAGAAGGAGTTCATATTCAATCCTTTCTACACATCAAGCCCCGGTGGGACGGGTCTGGGATTGCCTCTTGCTAACAGGATCGTTGAGGCCATGTCAGGGAGCATCTCCATGGAGAGCAAGGTCGGCCAGGGTTCAACGTTCCGGTTGACCATCCCAATAAGAAAAGTAGAGACTAAGAAACCAACACCCCTAGCGAATCTCGCTCACGAGGCATGACTGTTGTTTGAAAAAACCGAAAGGTGGTGATCTGATATGGCTACGGTGCTGATTGTGGATGATGACGCTGCTTTGAGGATGCTCTACGAGGAGGAGCTCTCAAACGAAGGGTGGGAGGTTACTCTCGCCAGCTCGGGAGAAGATGCGGTTCAGAACATTGCGAAAAAAAAACCGGACATCATTGTTCTCGACATTAGGATGGAGGGACTTGACGGCCTGGAGACTCTCCAAAAAATCATGACAAGCGATAAATCAATCCCTGTCATTCTGAACACTGCTTACAGCAGCTATCAGGACGATTTTAGAACGTGGGCCGCCGATGCCTATATTGTCAAATCGTCCGATCTCAGCGAATTGAAAACTACTGTGCGCAAAATCCTTGAAGAAAAGGGCGCAAGCTAACCTCGAGGCGATGCAGTGATAACGCCCCAACAGAACCACTTCACTTCTGTGGCAGCCGCCTCAAGCGCCAGTGAGACTGAAGCGCAGCGGTAGGAAGCAGTGAACTACGAGCTTCTCAGGACTGATTTTCTCGTGATCGGCAGTGGCGTGGCCGGCCTGAGGGCGGCGATAGCGCTAGCCGATGCGGGCGATGTGGTGGTCCTTGCTAAGTCTGCGCTGTCCGAGGGTAGCACCGAGTACGCTCAGGGCGGCGTCGCGGTGGCGTTAAGCGACGATGACGAGATAGTTTTTCACGAGCAGGACACTCTCAGGGCTGGCGACATGCTTTGCGACAAGGAGGCCGTCCGAATACTGGTTACAGAAGGGCCCAAACGAATAGAAGAACTGATCCAGTGGGGCGCCTCGTTTGACACAGAGAACGGGAAGCTGTGGTTCAGCCTTGAGGGCGCGCACAGTAGAAGACGCGTGATCCATTCGCATGGTGACTCGACCGGGGCGGAGATCGAGCGTGCCCTTTTGGCGAAAACCAAACCATATAAGAACATAACGTTTCTCGACCACGCATTCACGATTGATCTCTTGGTCCATGAAGGCACATGTTGTGGTGCGTTCATTCTCGTTGGCCAGCAGCGTTTTCGCTTAGTCTGTGTCGAGGCCAAGGCAACGGTTCTCGCGACGGGCGGTGCGGGACAAGTTTACTCGGTTACGACCAATCCAGATGTTGCAACCGGGGACGGCCCGGCGATCGCCTTCAGAGCTGGCGCGGAGCTCGCGGACATGGAGTTTGTGCAGTTTCATCCAACAGCACTCTACAAAAAAGGCGTGCCCACATTTCTTCTCTCCGAGGCGATGAGAGGAGAGGGTGGTGTCCTGCGAAACGCCACGGGCGAACGCTTCATGCTAAGGGCTCACCCTCAGGCGGAACTTGCGCCCCGGGACGTCGTCTCACGCGCCATAGTCACGGAGATCCACGAGTCGGGCAGCGATGAAATATATCTTGACTTGAGACATCTTAAGTCGGGCTTTGTTCGGGAGCGCTTTCCCCGGATATACGAGACCTGTCTGAAGTTTGGCCTGCACGCCGACAGGGACTTGCTGCCGATCCGACCCGCGGCGCATTACATCATGGGCGGCGTGCGATCGGACAAGGACGGCAAGGCCTCCTTGCCGGGCTTGTTCGCGTGCGGCGAGGTCGCATGCACCGGGGTCCATGGGGCAAACCGCCTCGCCTCGAACTCCCTTCTCGAGGGGATAGTATTTGGGAAACGAGCTGGCGATTCGGCCAAGGATTTGCTCGCGCGTTCGACAAGAGCTCCTGAGTCGCTCATTAGAGATCGCGTGCATGAGCTCGCTTTGGGATCAGATATCTCTCTCAGCAAGATTGGCGAGGCAAAGAAGCAGATGCAGGAGATGATGTGGGAGGACGTGGGCATAATACGGGACTTCGCGGGGCTCGAGAGTGCCCGTGCGGTGCTGTCAAGGCTTGCCTTCCTTGTGGAGATAATGTTTCCGGACCCTGCCGCGCTGGAGGCGAGAAATATGTTTTATACCGCGGCCGCTATCCGGTTTGCCGCGGCAGAGCGAACTGAGAGCAGAGGAGCGCATTACAGGTCGGACTTCCCCTCCACAGATGATCAGCATTGGCTCATCCATAGGACGATTTCGGCAGAGATGGGGCTGGACTCACTGCTGGCTTAGCTTGGCCCCGCGCTGCGCGTTGGACCAATGACATGGTTCTCTAGCCGAGCGCGGGTTGATTTGAACGAGACAATTATGATAACTTGTCTAGTAATGAAGGGAAGACGGGCTGTCAAATGGGAAAGTCTTGTTGTATTTCAGACCGTGCTCTCACAATTTGAAAGGAGATCATGATGAACGGCACGAAGCGTGCATTCCTTACCTATGAGGCATTAGTTTTCGCAGTAATCTGTTTGCTTCTCATATCGCCGCTTGCTCACTCTAAGACCAACTTTCTCCCGGGCTTCAAGCCAGCGGTTCTCAAGATCGTCAACCTAGACATCTCCAAGTTTCCGACGGTCAATTGCGAGATAATCTTTCGTAATTACACTGGCGAGGTGATCCCATTGAACGGGGACCTCACGCTGAGGCTTTACGAGGATGAGATACCGATTACTGACTTCACCGTGCAGTCCTCTCGCATGATCGCAAGCATCTTCCTTATTGACACGAGCGGTAGCATGCGCGGCCGAATGGAGAGCGTGGCCGAGGGCGTCAAGGCGTATCTTGACCGGCTGGGCCCGGACGACAAAGTGATGGTCATGGAGTTCAACAGTTGGCGCGGCTACACACCAGTCGTTCAGGATTTCACCAACGACACTGAGCTGATTCAGAAAACGATCGCAAACCTAGAGCCTCGTGGTCAGACCGCCATCTACGACGCTGTGGCCGACGCCAGCGACAAGTTCTACCCCACCTACCGTGACGCTGCGAAAGTAATAATCGTTCTGAGCGACGGCGAGGATAACAACAGCGTCCGGGAATGGTTCACGGCGATAAGATTCGCGAAAGAGCACAACGTAAGAATCTTCTTCGTGGCGCTTGGCCCTGAGGCTGATACAAGAACTTTCTCTCGAATCTGCCGGGAGACAGACGGCAAGGTCTTCACTGCTCCGACGGAAGAATCGCTGCCAGATGCCTACGAGAGCATCGCAAAGAGCGTTCGTGCAAGAGGCACCATGCTTACCTACCAGACCGATGGCAATGTTACCGCAGACGGCCGCCCGCATTACCTCCAGGTTGGTGTCTATAAGGGAGCGAAGTTGTGGGCAAAATCATCCCTTAAATCCTACAAGTTCAGAATCCTGAAGACGGCTGACCAGCTGGCGCGAGATGAGCAGGCAAGGCAGACTCTGAAGGAGAAGAAGGAACAGGAGGCGGCTGCGGCTGCGCAGGCGAAAGAGGCCTCCCAGAAGGCGAAAGCAGCAGAACAAGCCAAGGAAAAACCTGCTGCGGCGGCAACTGCCGCAACGGTCAAGCCAGAGGCGAAAGAAGGCGAGCAAGTAAAGGAAAAGCCTGCTGCGGCGGCAACTGCCGCAACGGTCAAGCCAGAGACCAAACAGAGCAAGCAAGCCAAATCTGAAGAACAGCCGAAGAAGAAAGAAGAATCCAAGGAAAAGCCCAAAGCGGAGAAGAAGACCAAATAGCGCCCTGCCGGAGGGGCTGCCACTTCGATTAGCGCTCAAGTGCGGAGGCCCTTTTCACGCTAGCCTGAGTTTCCGCTTTAGCTGATTGCTTGGTTTGGTTCTGTAGGCTAATGCGCCTTGTATTGGGCGTTTGTGCCTGCTGGCCTGTGTATTACCCTTCGCATCAATAGCTCTGCAATCCTACATGAGAATCGGTGCTGAA
>CAZKNE010000245.1:0-4055 GCA_964554005.1 uncultured bacterium
GGGAGGCGGCGCTTAAGCTGAAGCCGGATTCTGCCGGCACGCTGAGCAACCTCAAGCAGCTCGAGCAGCTCGGGTATTAGCCAGATACACAGGCACTTATATCGTGGCCTGTAGGTTGGTTACAACCTCAACCATGCGTTCCAACAACGGCCCCTCCTTGGTGATACCTGAGAAGTTCTGAAGAACCAGATCCTTGGCAATCAACAGCGCGATGTACCTTGTACGGCTTTTCGTGCCCCTTTCATGCGCGGCCGTATAGTCCAGGCTGCCCCCTTCTTGACGTTACACCATTAAACGGTTATATTACTCGTGCATTGGGAATGATGCCGTTGTCTTGGGGGTTGAGGACGCCCCGGTGTCTGGATTTGGGGTGTTTGATTGGCTTTGGACAGACGAGAGAGAGGATTTCATGATGACTAGTGAGAAGAAAAGAAGTAGCCTTAGCCGAGGAGAAATCGAGGACACATTCAAGGCTCTCAGGTTTGATGGTCTGAGGCGCGGGGAGAAAGACAGGTTTCGACCGGCCACAGACGATTTCGGCGTTTTGAGACATGTCCCAGTCACAGCAGACAACATGACGACGCCTCCTCGAGAAGATTCAGGGAATGCCTAATTGGAATGAAATACTGGATGAGATCAGGAGGCACGGATCGACTTTTGATCTCATCCGTAGGAAGTATCTGGCCAACCTCCACAAGGTGACAGGCCGAAATGTCATCTGCTACTATAGTGGCTGGCTTCAAAAACCCGGGATCATAGAGGCGATGATTGACGATAACGACAAGAATGGCCTTATGACAACCATTAACAAAATGGACAGGTCGAAGGGTCTGGACATTGTCTTGCATACGCCAGGTGGCGAGACAGCGGCCGTCGAGTCAATCGTGGACTACCTCAGATCGTGCTTCGGCACTGACATGCGGGCCATCGTGCCGCTGATGGCGATGTCGGGCGGGACGATGATAGCCTGCGCGTGCAAATCCATTGTCATGGGCAATCAGTCAAGTCTCGGCCCCGTTGACCCTCAATTCAGAGGTGTTCCAGCCCATGGGATACTGGAGGAATTCAAAGATGCTCACGATGCGATCAAGCAAGACCCTTCCGCGATACCTGTCTGGCAGCCGATAATCGCCAAATACACGCCTACCTTGGTGGGGGAATGCCAGAAGTCTGTTGATTGGGCGAAGGAACTCGTGAGAGGCTGGCTTGAAACCGGCATGTTCAAGAATGATCCAGATCCGAGCATCAAGGTAGAACAAATCGTGGAAGGGCTTACAGATCACGCTTGGACCAAGTCGCATTCAAGACACCTGTCAATCAAGACGTGCAGCGAAGAGCTGGGCTTGACCGTCGAGGAACTTGAAAGAGACGACAAGCTTCAGGATGCAGTATTGAGCCTTCACCACGCTTATATGCATACTCTGGCTCGCACATCCACCATTAAGATCATAGAAAACCACCTTGGGGCAGCCTTCGTTATCGCTATCGCGCAATAGCCTTCGTAATAGTGAGTTGGACCAGTTTCTGCCCCTGGTCCGGCACGTTCCGACTACCAACCAATCACTGCTTGCACGACGTTGGCGTTGCGGGATTCCCGGGGTCACTCAATAAATAGGTTGACGCGGGTCTTACCCTTCTCGTCATCGATCTCGATTATGTTCTCCTCCTCGAGGTCATCCAAGTGCGACACGAGCGCCTCGATGTCAAGGTCGAATCCCTTGATCTTGGCCTTGCCAGTCTTGGAGAGGAACTTTCCGCCAAGTCTGGCCAGCGACAGCGGAAGCTTGATGTTCACCTTGGGCTTCTCCTGGTCGCCCTCAAACACCTGTATCCGCAACTTCTTGCCCTTCAGCGATTTTTTGTCCTTGACCGTGACGGCTTCAGCGGAACTTGTGCTCGTCGTGAAGTGAACCGCGCCGCCTCCAACGGATTTCAGCAGCCCAGCCGCATCGTCCGCAGATATCTTGCCGTCCTCGACCATCTTCAGGACGCGCATGCGCTCCTCGTGAACGGAATCTTGATTCTCAATAGCCATCTTTCTCTCCCTCTATTTGTTATTCTCCACAATTACTTCCCTAACGAGGCGATTGACAGTCTCGGGATCAGCCTGGCCCTTGGTGCGCTTCATCACCTGCCCAACGAAGAACCCGAGCACGTTGAGCTTGCCCTTCTTTATCTTAGCAAGGAGGTCCGGCCTTGAGGCCGCGACCTCGCGGATTATGTCGCAGATGAGGCCCTCGTCGGAAACCGTTGACAGATTCTGCTCGGCGACGATCGTCTTGGGAGTTTTGCCCGTCTCGAGTACCTGCTCGAAGACATCCTTCGCGATCTTGCCGCTGATCTTGCCATCCTTAACCAGGGCGAGAAGCTCGGCCAGATGTTCGGGCGATACTGGGCACTCATTTATGCTGATGTTGCGCTCTTTGACGACACGGAGAACAGGTCCCATCACCCAGTTGCTGACCGCTTTGCCGTCGCCGTGAAGCGAGGCGGTTTTCTCGAAGTAGTCTGCGACCTCCTGTGTGGCCGTGAGGACCGAGGCGTCATAGTCGGAAATACCATATTGCTCGACCAGTCGCCGGCACTTTGCGTCCGGCAGCTCCGGCAGCGTCCGCCTTATCTCTGCTGTCCACTCGTCGCTCACATCGAGAAAGACCAGATCAGGCTCCGGGAAATACCTGTAATCGTGCGCCTCCTCCTTGCTCCTCATCAGGAATGTTTCGCCCCGGGCTGCACTGAAGCCGTAGGTCGCCTGCTCGACTGCCCCGCCGGCCTCGATGACGTCCTGCTGCCGCATCATCTCGTATTCCAGCGCGCGCTTGGCGAAGCGGAACGAGTTGAGGTTCTTGATCTCGCATTTGGTCCCCAGGCTGCCGTCCTCGTTGCGGAGTGATATGTTCGCATCGCACCTGAGGCTGCCCTCCTCCATGTTGCAGTCGCTCACGCCGCAGTATCGCATGATCGTCCTGAGTTTCAGCAGGTATTGTCGGGCCTCCTCCGGGCTTTCGAGGTCTGGCTCGCTTACTACCTCAACGAGGGGCACGCCGCAGCGGTTGAAATCGATCAGGCTTGTCCCCGCGAGGTTGACCTGCTCGTTATGCAGCGACTTGCCAGAGTCCTCCTCAAGGTGGAGGCGGTTTATGCGGATGCGCTTCTGCCTGACGGTTCCCGCCTCGTCCTCGACATCAATGCTTATGTAGCCGTCTGTTGCGAGCGGCAGCTCATATTGTGTGATCTGAAAGCCTTTCGGTAGGTCAGGATAGAAATAGTTCTTGCGGGCAAATTGGCTCCGTGGACTTATCTTGCAGTTGAGGGCGAGCGCCGCCCTGATGGCCAGCTCAACTGCCCTTTTGTTTAGAACGGGAAGCACGCCCGGCAGACCCAGACAGACCGGACAGGTGTTGGAGTTTGGCTTTGCGCCGAACTGGGTGCTGCACGAGCAGAATATCTTGCTCGCGGTTTCGAGCTGGACATGAACCTCGATGCCGATGACAGGTTTTGGTCTCATGGCTATAGATTCTATGGTGTGGGGCTTAAAGTTCAAGGTCTCTCTCAGCCCCCGAAGAATCAGAGTGATAGCTTTATTATTGTTAGGAACGGAATTGTGCTTCGCTTATCTCAGAGTTCATAGTGCAAAACCTCCGAAGCGACAATGCGGCGCCATGTTGTCTTGCGGAATGTGTTCAAGGTGGAACAAATGTGCTTGACATGCAAAACACAGTATAGTATTCTCATTCTCACGCGCAGTCGCGCGAGAGACGCAAAAAATGTTATGGAGGCGCTTGAGATGAACAGAAGAACTTTGATCGTGGCGGCCTCGCTCTGTGCAGCGGTGGGGGTCATTGTCGATGCCGTTCACAAAAATGGCGGCGCCCTCATCAAGTTCCTCGGCGATGCCGTCTTCGCCGTGTTCGATGACGTCCAGGTGAGAAGGAGCAACATACCTCTGGGTTGGTGATGGCAAGAGGGTGGCTTACGCAGATAAGAGACACTCTGTTCAGAAAAGCGCTGCGTGAGCAACTTCTTCCGCAGGATATCGGTGAACTGCCAGCTGA
>CAZKNE010000246.1:0-4049 GCA_964554005.1 uncultured bacterium
AAGCTCTTGCGACGCTACCACGTGAAGCTTTGGCGTGGCCACCCGGCCGCTATCGATTCTCTATGCCGGCTACTTTCGGACGCGGGTATCGACGACGTCAAACCCAAATACGTCTTCACTGCGTCCGAGGCCGTGCTTGACCATCAGAGGCGCTTTATCGAGAATTGGAGCGGCGTCCCCGTGTGCGATAATTACGGCCTGAAGGAACACAATGTGTTGATCACTCAGTGCCCTCAGGGCGGCTATCATGTCGCGATGGAGTATGGCATCGTCGAGATCATCAAGGATGATGGGACGCCTGCGGGGCCCGGCGAGGAGGGTAGGATTGTCGCAACAGGGCTTCACAACAAGGCCTTCCCCCTCATCCGTTATGACACGATGGACTACGCTACGCCAACAGACCGAATCTGCCGGTGCGGGCGAACCCTCCCACTTGTCGAGAGCCTGACCGGCCGAGTTGACGACCGCGTCCTGACCGCTGACGGCAAGTGGGTTTCGGGGCTTCATTTCGCATTTTTCTTCCCGAAGGGTATCAAGAGAGCACAGATACTCCAGAAGGAGAAGCTAACCCTTGACGTCTATGTCGTGCCCAATCCTGAGTTTGATGACAAGACCGCCAACACGCTGCGCGCCGAGCTCAAGAGGAAGCTCGGTGAGGCGATGGTGGTCCGCATCCACACCGCCGAGGAGGTCCCCTATCGCTCGTGCGGCAAGTTCAAGTTCGTTATTAACCAGATGGATGAGAAGCCACCCACGTAGCAGGCTTAAGGTTGAAAGTAGCCGCTGGCTGGCCGAAAACTGGGCGCAGAGTCGCACCACAAAAGAGGCGAGGTTCAGCTTGCGAAGTAGCGATAGTAAATGAACAGCAGAATGCCCGTCGCGGTCGCCAACACAGCGTAGGCGTAGAAGATTGCGAGAGTTGGCTCGAAGAACGTCAGGACATACATCCCAGCTATAGCGACCATCCCGACCGCGAATATGGTGACGAAGACCCTTATCTCGCGCGGGCGAAGCTTCAAGAAAAAAATCAACGCAAAAATACCGACGCAGACCGCCGCCATTAGAATAACGAATCTCACGTCGCCAAGCATCCCCACCATATTCTCCACCTTACTCGCCATGAAAGAGCGCTTTCACTAGAGCGCCACCATCATTGATCAGAGGAATGGCTCGCGGCAGCGGCACACACCTCACCTTCTGACCGTCCAACTTGCCAATACCCGGCGTCAATGTTAAATTTGACGCCCTACGGACTATTGTTGATAACTATCTTGTAGAATAATGCCAATTGCTCACTCAAAGTCAAGATGTCTTTTGTGATCACGGCCGCTTTTCTTGCATGTCTTATTCTGCTTGCGTGGTTCGCTGCGCAGCACCCTGCGTCAGCGATAGCGCTCGGGGCCTTTTTCTTCCCCTTTGAGAGCTATTATCAGCTCGGCGTTACCATCACGAGTAACGAGCTTCTGATACTATCCATCTTTTCGGGATTGGTCGCTCGATTCATAAGGGGCAACATAGATTTCAGGAGAATCCTCAGGGTCTGCCTGCTGTTTCTGCCGTTTTGTGTGTGGATGTTTATCTCGAGCGCTTTTGCAGCTTCGGCTTCAAATGCACTCAAGGATAGCCTTCGTTGGCTCTCATTCTTCGCGGTTTTCACGGTTGCTGCCCTGTCCACGGAAAGGCTCAACGATGTTAGGAAGCTCATTGTGTCGCTTGTCGTGGCCAGCGTCCCAGTCTCGCTTTATGGTATCTTTCAGTCCGTTATGGGCCCCCCCTCGGCCGCATTTGAGCTCGAACCACACTCGCGCATCGATTCGCTCTTCTGTCTAACGACCGGATGGCACGTCAGGGCGCACTCGTTCCTCAATCAGGCCAACTCCTTTGCGTGCTACCTCGTGATCATCCTGCCGCTCTGCATATTCCTCTTTGTGCGAAACAGAACTGCATTAGGCAAGGCTGCTGCCGCCGCTGCCCTCGTGCTCAACCTTATCGCCCTGATGCTCACTTTCTCCCGCACATCGTGGCCGCTGGCCCTGGCGTCGATCGCGGCTCTTCTTTATTTCGGCAGAGCGAAAGGTGATGAGGCGAAACCCTCTGGCCGCCGGCCGCTGATGCTAATCCTGCTTGTGGTGCTGGCGCTTGCATTAGTCGGAGCTGTGCTCTTCCGAGGCGCGGACTTTGCCTCGCTCGTGTCGATGGACTCTGGCATTCAGCGGGTGCATCTCTACCGTGCGGGGCTGTCGATGATCGCCAAGCGGCCTGTCCTCGGCTATGGACCCGGCAACTACCACCTGGCGATGGCGCACGTCCAGATGGGCAGTGGCGAGGAGCGCCTCAAGCGAGCGCATCTGCACAATCTTTACTTACAGACAGCGCTGGAGTCTGGAATAGTTGGCCTGGGCGCCTTCCTTTTCTTCGCTGTGTCCGTAATCTGGCTTCTGATTCGCTCCTTTCGCAGCTCCCAAACTGCTGAGGCGAGATACCTTGCCGGAGCGGTCTGCGTCTCGACGTGCGCCTTCTTTGCCTACAATATGATCGATGTTTTTCGATACCACGGCGTGCACCTCATAGCGGGGGCGCTCATGGGAGCAGGGGTCGCGATGCGGACGCTGATTAAGTCTCAAGGAGGGTCAGCACGGTCGTGATGCTTGCAGTTTTTGGGGCAATAGTGCTTAGGAACGCAGGATGAACCTTCTTCAAAAAGTCTTCATGAACGTGTCGCTCAAGAGCCTCAGCGAGGTCGGACGCAAGGTTATTGGTTTCGGCTTCGTCGTATTCTTGGCGCGCACACTCGGCGATAAGGGTTTAGGGAAGTATGGCTTCCTGTTGCTCTACACGAACCTGTTTGCGATGGTCGCTGATGCGGGGCTCAACACGCTCTACGCCAGGGATGCCGCCAAGTCGCCCCAGAGCAGGCAACAGATCATGTCCGCCCTCCTTCTGATCAAGCTCATACTGAGCACTGTAACGCTCATACTCATGGCGTCAGTAACCTACGTGCTCATTGCTGCGGGGAAGATCGACCTCTCCTCGGCGGACATCTTGCCCCTGGCACTGTTTGCGGTCTATTGGATATTGAACACGATGATCGATCTGGTCAACGCAGTTTATATTGAACAGCAGAGACTCGGCTACGATGCCGCGATCAATCTCGGCCATCGAGCACTTGCTGTGGTTCTGGGCATAGTGCTTGTTCTCATCTTCAGGAATGTTCTTGCCGTCTCCGCTTCCTACGTAATGGCGGCTGTTGTGTCGCTTGTGGTAACGTGCTTTGTCGTTTCAGTGAGGTTCAAGATCAGGCCATGCCCCAGCTTACGAACCGGACGCGTGCGTCATCTGCTCCTCGAGGCCCTGCCGCTCATATTCTCCCTCTTCTTCTCATTCGTCTACTTCCACATCGACATTGTCATGCTCAGGATGTTCACCAACGAGGCGGTAGTCGGCTGGTACGTGGCGTCCTTTAAGATTCTAGAGTTCACGATGCTCTTGCCGGGCGCAGCGGCCATGGTCGTTCTCCCGCTCTTTGCCAAACAGTTCGCACAAGATAGAGAACAGCTCGTAGTCATATCCGGACAGATCGTCCGCCTCCTGTTCGCAGCCGGGCTTTTCGTGGCCTTCGTTCTGACAACGCTTGCGGGCCGGATAATCCCGATCTTCGGCAAGGACTTCGGGCCTCAGTCGCAGCTTGCTCTTCAGATACTTGTGTGGACAATCCCTCTCATCTACGTCGATTATGTGCTGATCTATCTCCTTGTGGCGAGCAGCCACCAGCACAAGAATGCAATAGCCGCTTTCTTCTGCGCAATACTCAACATCTCACTTAATTACGCCCTCATACCGTCCTACAGCTACAAGGGAGCGGCGGCCGCAACCGTCGTAACGCAGGTCCTATTGATGATGCTCAGCGCACATTTCGTTAGGAAACCGCTCCCCTCATTCAGAATGCGTAAATACGTGCTCCGGGTAGCGGCAGCCGGCGCCTTAGCGGGCGCTGCGCTGTGGTTTGCGCGTGGCCTTGGGTCGGAGCTTCAGTGCGTTGTAACTTTGGC
>CAZKNE010000247.1:0-492 GCA_964554005.1 uncultured bacterium
TTCCTCCTGCTTGCGGCGGGTGAGGGCAACATCCACGACGACCCGATGTTCGTTCCCGGGCCGCTTGGCGAATACTACCTGCATCCAGACAGCCCCTGCATCAACGCGGGCAGCCTTCGAGTGTTTGAGCATTGGCCCAAACGCCGTCAAACCTGGGTATCTCGCCGTAGAAAGTGCCGTCGTCTGACAGAATCTCATACTTGGCCGTTTTCATGGCTGCTTTAATGTAGTTCGTCAGCATTCTATTCAAATACCATTTCTGCGAGATTCGAGCAAGCATCAATAATGGGGAGTTTCCGTAAAGCAGAGACGGACGAAAAAGGGGGAAGGGCGGGCAGGATACCCGACACCGGCACGGCGGGGATGCCCTGTGCGCTAGCGGTGTCGCACGCCTCCAAGCAGCCTGGCGATGCCAGAGAACAGCTGGTCGAGCCGCATATAAATGAAGCCGAATGTATAGAACAGGAATCGAGGCTTCTGATAAAGCCGCGA
>CAZKNE010000247.1:502-4034 GCA_964554005.1 uncultured bacterium
ATGACTCGATCTTTTTTGTCTGAGTCCTATCTGGCTTAGGTCTCGCTTGACCATGGCCTCTCGCATCGCTCGGAGCCTGTCTCCGTTCCAGATGTCCATAAGCGACTGTGTCTTCAGGTCGCCCACGACGCACTCGGCCTCGAGGTCGCGACAGCATGGGACAACGAGGCCATCGCACGTTATAGCCAAACTTGTCCAAAGGTGTGAACACGGCCGCGCCCGCCTGGGCACTCGGTGCGCCTCGCCCAAATCCTCGTGGGCTGCCGCGAAGGCTCCTGCCCAGTTATGAATCTCAAGCGAGCTGAAGCCCTTGACGGGGAAGCCGCGAAATAGGGACTTGAGCTCCCTCATAGCTCTGGCTCTCTCCCTGTGCGACGCGCCAGCGTCTGAAACCTCCTTGATCCTGACTATCGGTCTTGCGACGTTCAGCTCGGCTTTGGCCTTAAGAAGTCCCAGGATGTTGGCATAGACCTTCTCCCAAGACGCCCCGAGGCGCACCTTCTCGAACGTCTCTCTGTCCGCGCTGAAGTCCAGGCGTATCGAATCCAGCCCCGCCTGAATGAGTCGCCGGCCAATCGGCGGCGAAAGGAGGGTCGCGTTTGTGGAGAGCGTGGTCTGTATGCCCGCCTCCTTCGCCAGCCTTATCATCTCGAAGATATTCTCTGCAAGAAGCGGTTCCCCGGCAAGATGGAGCGTCAAAAGAAGAGGCGGCGCCTCGTTGAGTTTCTCAAGTATCTGACGGAACAGCTCGATCGTCATCTCGCCCCGCTCGCGTGTCAGACCCTCCCCTGTGGGGCACAGCGGACACTTGAGGTTGCAGCGATTTGTGGGCTCCAACCAGATGAAGATCGGCGCATAAGAAAGCCGCGTTCTGCCGAGCTTGTAAGCCCAGAGGAACTTTGCGAGTCGTGCTGCGTATCTGCCCAAGTTATCAATCCACTAAAAGCTGTAAGATTAGTTGCCTGATCGTTTTGATGGCGGTAGTTTAATCGGAAGACACGCCGCATCAAAATGTTTTGTCGGCGAGGCACATTTTCGATTGCGTGGCGGCGCCCCATTTCCCGCTTGTGCCCCTGTGGTGCAGGCTCAGAAATCGAAGGCATCTTGATTGAAGAGGCGAGAATGGGGTATAACCGAGGCGTGGAAGTGAGCGACGTCAGGGTTTATCCGTTCGAGTCTAAAGAGGGAGCGAGCCAGGTTCACGCCTACGCGGATGTAACCTTTGACGGGGAGCTTCTGGTCAAGGGCTTCAAGGTGGTGATCAAGCCCACTGGGGCGCTCTTCGTGGGCTATCCCTCCGCGAGGCAGCAGGGTGGCGATTTCCTGCCGACTGTGGCGGCGCTTTCGCCCGAGCTGAGGCGCAAGATACGCGAGGCTGTCGTGGCCAAGTACAGGGAGTATTTTCCGAAGGGGTAGGCGATGCGCTGGTGCAGGCTAACGGCGGCAGATTGTGAGACGAGGTTTTAAGCACGATTTGGAGGGTGAGGCGCCATGTTCGAGTTGACCGTCAGGAGCTCGTTTGCGGCTGCACATCGATTGCGGGATTACCATGGCAAGTGCGAGAACCTGCACGGGCACAACTGGGTGGTCGAGGTGCGGGTGCGGGCAGAATCGCTGAACGACGTTGGGCTTGCGATAGACTTCAAGGACCTCAAGTCTGCGACTGACGCGGTTTTGGACCGCTTGGACCACAAGTTCCTAAACGATCTTGAGCCGTTCAAAGAGATGAACCCCTCAAGCGAGAACATCGCTCGGTGGATTTTTGGGGCTCTGACTAAGCGTTTAAGCGGACTAGGCGTCGGCCTGCGAGAGGTCTCGGTCTGGGAGAACCCCAATTGCTGCGCTACGTATTGGGAATAAGATGATGCACGAGGGCGCCCGCGAGTTGGACGAAAAGGCGATCCAGAGCTTCTTCTTCCGCTACCCTCAGATAGTCGAGTCGTTCCTTGTGAAAAAGCACCTGCCCGTATCGGGCCTTGAGGCCGCAAGACGCGAAGACGCGTGCGCCTCAGGTAGAGTTGACCTTGCCTTCAGACAGAGGGCGAGCAACTCGATGGTTCTATTGGAGCTGCAATTGGGCCGCGCCAACAAGGACCACTACGACCGGCTCGCCTCCTATGTCAACGACTACTCGGAGCGCTTCTCGTTCTCGCAGGTGATCGGCGTCCACTTCGCCGAGGCGTTTCCCAAAACGCTCCCTCGATACAGCCCTCCGCTTTACAGGGTTCGTTTTGCCCCGAGCAAGGTGGTGAGGCTGGCCGAGGAGCTCCAGGCCACGGAAGAGAGGCTCTTGGGCCTCACTTACCCAAAGCCGCCTGTCTCTGCTTTTGCCAGACTCTCATACCTCAACGGGTTCTTCGCATTTATGAGGAAGCGAACGTTCGCCACGTTCCGCGAGGTGGTAGAAAACGTTGCGAACCTCGCCAAGAACCCTCGTCAGATACGCAATCCTGAATACCGCGCGCGGCTGTGGGTGAGGTTTGGGGAGAGTTTTGGGCTTCTGATTCGGCAGGAGGGCAGGGTAGTGCTGACGGAGCTGGGCAGAGCATACGCCGCCTCGATGGACACATCTTTCCCGTGGGCGCTCACGGCTCGGCAGAGGCGGATACTGATCGCCGGGCTATCCGCCGCTCGCTGCACAAACGGCCATAAGTTCGGCATTTTCTGCATCCTGAAGGCGGCGGAGCAGTCCGAGGAGAGGGCGCTCGAGACGGCTGATTCGCAGATGCAGAGTTTCGTCTCGCTTTGCCGGTCGAGGCGCCGGTGGGCCAGGGTCTCGCAGCGTGCGTCGTTTGTTTGGTATGGGAACTACGCCCGTGAGTTGGGGCTTTGTGAGGACAGCGGCCTTTCGGGCGCAAAGCTTCACCTAACCGCGTTCGGGCGAGAGGTCCTTGCGCTATTCTCGAGGCAGTTTGCGGCGTTTGAGATGGAACGGCGGCTGCTTTTGAGAGGAACAGGGGACCTTCGGTAGGGGAGATGATGAGGGCACACGACAGAGTCAGAATAACGGTCAATCAGACCGCGCGAAAGATCAGGTTTCTTGTTGGGATTAATCTCCCGGAAGGGCAGGCCCTTCCGCCGTTGGAGGAACTGTGGAAGCAGCTTCCGAGGTATCAGAAAGTCGGAGAAACACGCGATATCACAGGCGATTTGCCGCCACTGAATTGTGGTGTGAGGCTGAGGTCTCGAGCGAAGAACCGGGCTGAGGAGCCGCTTTGGCTCCGGGAGACGACGGCGCCTTTTGCGGTGATCAGGCTGCCTTGGCCGTTCCAGGGAGCGCCGCTTCTGCTCGCAATGATTGAGCTCAGTAACGTTCCGGTTGGTTGGGCGGTGCTCGAGGTCTGGAGCGAGGACGACCAGGGGACCGTTTTCACTAAGAAAACCATGCAGGTGTTTGTGTATCCGGAGGTAAGATGCAGGTATGAGAACGGACGGTGGGTGCTGCTGCCGCCTACGGCGGAGCTGCCGCCGCTCACAGAGCTCACGGGTGAGCCGCGACCGGTGGTAGAGCAGATTGTGGAGCCGATTGTCG
>CAZKNE010000248.1:0-4018 GCA_964554005.1 uncultured bacterium
TGATGGTTGCTCCTCGTAACCGGGTCTTAGGGGACAGTGAGGTCAATCGTTTGCTTGCCGAGGCGCAGAACGGGCCGAGCTATTTACTACCGGCACTTGCACTGATGGTTGGGGCGGGTTGTCGTCGAGGTGAAGCTTTGGGGTTGTTATGGCAGGATATTGATCTTGATTCGGGGTCGATCATTATCCACGCAGAGAAGACCAAGAAAAGTCGGGTGGTGCCGTTGGCAGGCTGGCTTCAGGACATACTCAAAGCGGTGCCTCGGGTTGGGGCGACTGTGATTGCTACAAACGAAGGGCAGGCGATCGAAAGCATCAAGCGGAGCTTTCACTCTTGTTGCGAACGTGCGCGGATCGAACACGTAGTTCTTCACGATCTGAGGCGGACCTTTGGGACACGAATGGCGCGAGCGGGCGCGAGTCCGTGGATCATTCAAAGCTTGCTGGGACATCGGTCTCTTCGGACGACACAGATGTATGTTTCGATCTCCGATTCGGCGATGCGCCGTGCTGTTTTTGAGGCATGTCCAGCGCCGGATGGTTTAGGAGTTACTGTTGTTAATCAGGATAATGAGAGTAACAGGATGCATGTAAGTGGGCACAAATAGGGCACAGTGCCGTTTTGGGAAGTCGTCTGATGGGCTAAATAGCCTGTAATTGAACAGTGGAGCATCGCCTTGCCAAGGCGAGGGTCGTGGGTTCAAATCCCGTTTCCCGCTCCATTTTGACGCTGGAAACGGCCAGCAGATGGTCTCGGGGCGTGGCGCAGTCTGGGAGCGCACCGGAATGGGGTTCCGGTGGTCGTAGGTTCAAATCCTATCGCCCCGATACCCTAACGGGCTTTGTGTGGTTGTCGTGGTCTTTGCAGAGGTGCTCGGCACAGCAGCTATGTGCCATGCAAATGAACACCTCCGGCAAGACCGCCGGGCCAGCAAGTGCACAAAGAGTTTTGAGTTTCTACCGTTAATCCTTTCTGGGCATGATTTGTTCCGGCACGTTCTTGGCTTGTTGGTTACCGGACAAGGAGACCGACAAGGCCTGATCTCCGGACTGTTAAAATTGGGTCAAGACGTTATCCTATCTTGAGTCGAGAGTTTTTTGACAGCAGCAAAGGAGACAAGAGAGGGTTGATGATGAATCGTTACTCAGTTTTTGTGATTTATTCCGTTGTTTTCATGCTAGCGCTCGCCAGCTGGGGCTTTGGGGCAGAGAAAGGCTTCAGCGGGACGCTGTATTTGAGAAACGGCGACTCGCTGTTTTTTGACCACCTCGGCACAACGAGCGAGGTAGTAAATTATCAAGTGGGTGGGCTTTTAGGGCTGCAGAGGGTGTCATACAAGTTCGCTGATCTGGGGCTCATACTTTTTTCGGACAAGGAACCTTCGACTGTGATAATCGTGAACAAGCAGGGCGAGCGGTTCACTTTGACCGACTGCGAGCTCAAGGACGGGTTCCTTTACGTCTATAACGACCCTGTAACACACAAGCTGGATTGGACCAGGGCTGAGCGCAAGGACATCAGCCACATCGTCATTGGGAGAAGGGTTGGGAAGATCAAGATGAACGTTGCGACACACGAGTTCTTTCCGGCGATGTTCGTGTTTGATCCCTATACGGGTGAGCGGCTTGTTTGGGCCGAGCACGGACACGTGGTTCCTGGCGAGGCTACTCGGCCGGCGCAAGCTGGCGGCGGGTTGTCAGGCGCTTCAACTTACACACCAGCCGCGACACAACCTGCGCCAAGAGCTCCTGCCGCCGTGAGCGCAGTTGCCTCACCAGCCCCAATTCCGGCCGGGGCCATGAGCGATCTGCACCTGACCATTACTACTCCGCAGCTAGCGGTCATCTTTCTCGGGAATGCTGATCTTAGGGTAACAATCCGGGGGCCACAACGCTTTGAGAAGAGGGTCAAGAACGCTGATGCGGACAAGCAATACACACTTGATTTCAAGAATATCCCCAGTGGTGACTACAAGGTTGTGGCCAAATACGGCACCAGGACCGCGATGAGCATCATCCGAGTGGTTGGAAAGGATGTCAGCGCCGAGTTGATGTTCGAGTAGGCTCCAAGCGGGGCCAGCTAGTTTTTGCTTCGCAGTGCCGGGCATATAGCTTGAAAGGTCTGTCCAGCTTAAAGATAATAGCGGCGTCTGAATCTTCCTGTTTTCAATTAAATTTGCGTTGAGGGTTAGATGGTTGATAGAGACTTGATTATTGTGGTGAATCCCGGCTCCACCTCGACCAAAGTCGCTCTGTTTGGGAAAAACGGCCCCGTTCTGCAGGAGTCAGTCGCCCATGGCAGGGACTTAGTGGCAGCCTCTCGAGTTGTCTATGAGCAGTACGAGTGGAGGATGGAAACGATCCTGAAGATTCTGGAGAAACTAGAGGGTTGGCAGACTAGAACGCGAGGCGTGGTTGGCCGAGGTGGTCTGCTGCACCCACTGCTGGGAGGGACATATCTTGTCAACGACGAGATGGTGAAGGACTTGAAGGTGTCCCGCTACGGCGATCATCCCTCGAATCTTGGTGCGCCGCTTGCCAAAGGGCTCGCTGATAAGCTGAGTGTTCCAGCCTTCATCGTCGACTCGGTAATGACGGACGAGCTGTGGGACATAGCACGCATCTCGGGCTACGCCGAGATACAGCGAGTATCAACGACGCACGCACTTAACATCAAGGCTACTGCGAGGCGCCGTGCTGAGCTGCTCAACAAGCCAATTGAGGAGACGAGCTTCGTGGTTTGCCATTTAGGAGGCGGCATCTCGGTGGTGTCGCTGAAGGGGGGGAAGATCGTCGATATGAATAACGCACTCTTGGGCGAGGGCCCGTTCAGCCCCGAAAGAGTGGGCACACTGCCTGTTCGCCAGCTGATAGACCTCTGCTTCTCTGGGAAGTTTGCGTCGGCAGGGGAGATGAAACACAAGCTGGTCAAGGAGGGCGGGCTTTACAGCTATCTTAAAACAAATGACCTTCAGAAGATCGAGCAGATGATCGCAGACGGCGACAAGAAGGCGGACCTGGTCTTTTCGGCGATGGCATTTCAGATTGCCAAGGCGATAGGCGGTGCGGCCTGCGCTTTTTCGGGGGAGATTGACGGGATAGTGATCACCGGTGGGGCCGCGCAGTCGAAGGTCCTTATAGAACGGATATTGGAAAGGATCAAGTTCCTTGGACCAGTTTACGTTCACGCAGGAGAGGGGGAGTTGGAGTCGTTGGCGCAGGGGGCGGCGCGTGTGCTCGATGGAGTTGAAGAGGCCAAGACCTACGCCAGGATTGGCGGGTGATTTAGGCATGGTTTGCCTCATTGATGTTACTTGGTGAAATGATAGCGTTTGGGATTTAGGGTGTGATTATGGTGGACTCCTTGGGGGTGTGGATACAGAGGCTCGGCGATCGGGCGCCTATAAGAACATTCGAGCGTATGATCGAGGTCTGCGAGTCGCAGTCGGCAGATGGGAGTGGCAAGCGTATAGTTTTGGCTTGTGCTGAGGACGCAAAGCTGATTGAGGCGATAGAGCTTGCCCGTGAGCGAGACATCGTATCTCCCATTCTAGTGGGCAACCGCAGCGCAATAGAGGCTGCGGCCAGGAGCGTCAGGGTCAACCTTGATGCTTACGAGGTGATCGGTGTTCCCGACTACGAGGCTGCACTGAAAGAATCGGTTGCCATGCTTGCGCGCGACGATGCGGACATCCTGATGAGGGGGGCTGTGCCTGCCGTCGATTTTCTGAAAGCCGTCCTTGCTCAGAAGCACGAGTTGGACATCTCTGGCCTTCTGACACAGGTGTCCTGCCTCGAGATACCGGACTACCATAAGATTCTTCTGATGTCCGATGCAGCAGTCGTGATCAAGCCAACTTTGCAGCAGAAGAAGGAGATAATTGTCAACGCCATCTCCGTAGCCAACGCGCTGGGCATCAGCCTGCCGAAGGTGGCTTTGATGGCGGCGGTTGAGGTCGTCAACCCGGCGATGGAGGCGACGAGGGAGAACGCCATCATCTCCAAGATGGGGGACAGG
>CAZKNE010000249.1:0-2472 GCA_964554005.1 uncultured bacterium
ACTTGCCACTCTCTATCAACTCCAGAAACTCCGCCTCGCTCAATATATGCACGCCAAGCCGCCGCGCCTTGTCCAGCTTCGACCCCGGACTTGCCCCCAATATAACATAATCAGTCTGCTTTGTGACGGATGACGTAACGCGCCCGCCAAGAGACTCGATCTTCGCCTTCGCCTCGTCCCGCCTCATCGATTTCAGCGTCCCTGTAATCACGAATCTCTTCCCAGAAAACGGGCTGACAGACGCCGCTTTCCCCTCTGGGTAGATGATCTCAACCCCCGCGTCAAGCAGCTCCTCAATCACATCAACATTCCCCGGCACAGAGAAATACTGTGCCACGCTCCCCCCAACAATGGCGCCTATTCCATCGATCGCCTCAAGCATCTCACCAGAGGGTTCCACCGGACGCCGCCGTTTCGGGGCACGTTTTTCGTCCTCCAGAAGCACTTCGGGCTCCGTCTGCGGAGAGATTCCTCTCGCCTGAGCCGTGGCGATCAAATCCTTGACCGAGCGGAAGTTCGCCGCAAGCGCCCGCGCCGCGAACGCGCCCACATGCCTTATGCCAAGCGCATAGATGAACCTGTTGAAGGGGACTTTTTTGCTTCTCTCGATCGCTGCAAGCAGATTGTCGGCTGACTTTTCGGCCATCCGAGGCAGCGAGACCAACTCATCTTTCTTAAGCCTGAAGAGCTCGGCGTAGTTCTTGGCCATGCCGCGATCAACGAGCATGTCGATTAGTGCAGGCCCCATGCCGTCAATATCGAGGCCCGCACGGGACGCGAAATGCCTGATGCTCTCCTTCAGCACGGCTGGGCACGAGGAGTTCACGCAGCGGACCACGACCTCGTCCTCGGGCCTGACCAGGCGACTCCCGCAGACGGGGCAGTTCTCCGGCATCCGGAAGGGCTTCTCATCACCAGTCCGTTCCGATTTGATGACGCTCACGACCTGCGGGATTATCTCGCCGGCCTTCTCCAGCACGACAGTGTCCCCAACACGGATGTCCTTCCGTCCGATCTCGTCAGCGTTGTGCAACGAGGCGCGCTTCACGGTCGTGCCCGAGAGCTGGACGGGCGCAAACGTCGCGACCGGCGTTACGGCGCCTGTTCTGCCGACCTGCACGTCGATTGACAGCACCTTTGTCGTCGCCTGTTCCGCTGGGAACTTGAACGCTATCGCCCATCTGGGATGCTTGCTGGTCTGCCCCAACCTCTCTTGGTAGTCGAGGCGGTTCACTTTCACGACGACGCCGTCGGTTGCGTAGTCGAGCCCGTGCCGTTTCTGCTGCCACTCATCACAATATGCCCTGACCTCCGAGAGGCCCCGGCACCGCCTCGAGGTCATGTTTACTTTGAGGCCCCACGACCGCATCAGCTCAAGCGACTCCCAGTGGCTCGCAAGACCCAAACCCTCCGCGTAGCTCAGCGTGTAAATAAACACGTCCAACCGCCGCTTGGCAACCTCTATAACGTTGAGCAGCCGAAGCGTCCCTGCGGTCGAGTTCCGGGGATTGGCAAAAAAGTCGAGGCCAGCCTCCTCTCGCTCCCGATTGATTCGCTCGAACTCCTTCAGGCCAATGAAGGCCTCGCCGCGAACCTCCAGCAAAGGCGGAATCTGGCCGGGCCCGCCCCGCAGCTTCAGTGGGACAGACATTATCGTCCTGATGCTGTGTGTGATGTTATCGCCCACCATGCCATTGCCCCGCGTTGCGCCTCGCACGAGCAGGCCGTCTTCGTAAAGCAGTGCTATGCCGACGCCGTCGATCTTGAGCTCGGCTACGTATTCAATCTCATCCGTCGGAACGCCCAGCGCGCGCCCAACGCGCTCGTCGAACTCGGCGAGCTCCGCAAAATCATACGAGTTGTCCAGCGAGAGCATAGCGACCTTATGAGGCACCTCCTGGAAACCTTCCAGCGTCCCGTCATAAATCCGCTGCGTCGGCGAATCGGGCGTCACGAGCTCCGGATGCTGCGCCTCAAACTGCTTGAGTCCATCGAGCAGCTTGTCGAACTCGCTGTCGGATATCTCTGGCTTGTTCTCCACGTAATACTTGTGCTCGTGGTAGCGGATCTGCTCCCGCAGTTCTGCTACAGCTCGCCCAATCAACTCGTCCCGCATACACCTACCTCGATCAGATTCCGATGTGCACCTCACATATATTCTCACAAATTCGGCCAGCCGCATCAAGCAAGCGACTCGCTTGGGCTGGTTTGATCAAAACACAGCGATCCGATAGAGTCTCCACGTTTTGCTAACGCAGAATAACATGCAGCACAATGAATCGCCCGGGTGCACTTTGTTAATAGGGGGCAGAGCAATGCAAAAGACGGCAAAGCCACTAGAACAACTTGTGAGTTGTAGGTCGTGAGCGCTCAACCGGACAAGTCGTAGGCGAAGCTCGGCACGTGCAAGCCGACCAGGCGCGCCTCCCAGGTTAAAAAAACTATCCGAGTGCCGTGGGCACCTGTGGGAGC
>CAZKNE010000249.1:2572-4016 GCA_964554005.1 uncultured bacterium
GGGAGCCCAGACACTGGGCCGTCAATGGTGCTTGCGGACGAACACTCGTATCGGCGTGCCATCGAAGCCGAACTCCTCGCGGAGGCGCCCCTCGATGTAGCGCAGGTAGGCGTCGTTAACATCGTCCGGGCGGTTCGTGAAGATGGCGAACGTGGGCGGCCGGGCCGACGCCTGCGTCGTGTAGTAGAACTTGACCGGCCTTCTGCGCTTGATCATCGGATGCCTCGCGAAGACCTCATCCTGCATGAACCTGTTCAAAACGCCCGTGCTTATGCGCCTCTGGCACTCGGCGTTCACGGCGTCAATCAGCGGGAACATCGAGAGCAGCCGCTGCCTCGTTACCGCCGAAACGAAGACAATCGGTGCGAACGTCGCGAACGGCGTTTCCTCTTGGATGCGCTTGACGAAGACACCCATTGTCCTGTCGTCTT
Source organism: uncultured bacterium (assembly GCA_964554005.1). GTDB lineage: Bacteria > B130-G9 > B130-G9 > B130-G9 > B130-G9 > B130-G9. The sequence continues at coordinate 3,004 of CAZKNE010000249.1, forward strand.
TCTCAACTAGGTCCCATTTGTTGACCACCAGAATCAGTCCCTTGCCCTGCTCGACCACTGCCGAGGTGATACGCCGGTCCTGGCCTGTAACAAGGCCGGTCGCATCCAGCACCAGAAGCGTTACATCGGAGCGGCGGATGCTGCGCTCGGCGACCATGATGCTCTGCTTCTCCAATAGCTCTGACACCTTGCTACGGCGCCTTATGCCGGCGGTGTCAATGAGCATGTAGTCCCTCCCCTTGACCCGGACTTTGCTGTCCGTGGAGTCGCGCGTCGTGCCTGCCGTCTCGTGCACGAGCACGCGCTCCTCGCCTAAAAGAGCGTTCACGATCGACGATTTCCCCACGTTCGGGCGGCCCACAATCGCACAGAACATCGCCTCGTCAGGTGCGTTCGCCACCTCCTTCGCGGGCGAGGCGATGATGCCGGCCAGGGTCTCTTTCAGGTCGCCGATGCCAAGTTTGTGCTCGGCCGAGATCGCGAGCACGCACTCAAACCCCAGCGAATAGAACTCAGCCGCGAGCGATTCTTGGCTTTCCATATCGATCTTGTTGACCGCAACTATCACCGAATCGGCTATCGGACGCAGGAACGCGGCGGTCTCCTCGTCCTGAGGCACCAGTCCAGTGCGGCCATCGACCATGAAGATTATCGCGTCCGACTCGGCGACGGCGAACTCAACCTGCTTGCCCACGGCCCTCGCAATGACATCCGGTGCGCCTCGCAAAAAACCGCCCGTGTCAACGAGCATGACGGACGTCCCATCGACGTCGGCCACCTCGTAATTGCGGTCGCGCGTAACGCCCGGAGTGTTATGCACGATCGCCTTCTGGCGGCCGACAAGCCGATTGAACAGCGTGGATTTGCCCACGTTCGGCCGCCCCACAATGCTAACAGTTGGTATCCGTTTTCGCATTCTCTCTCAGTTGTCAGTTGACAGTTATCAGTTGCAAGTTAGCCCCAATCCGCACCTAATACTATGCTCGCAAAGCGCGCGTTTTCATATTGAATAT
>CAZKNE010000250.1:0-4014 GCA_964554005.1 uncultured bacterium
CGCATCTCTGAGCCTTCCGCCGTGGAAAACGCCATCGGCAGCATAGCCATCATCGTGGTGAGCGACGTGATAAGGATGGGGCGGAAACGCGTAACGGCGCCTCTCATCAGCGCCTCGCCCTTATCAACGCCCTTGCGTCTGAGCTGGTTGATGTAGTCGATCATCACGATTGCGTTGTTGACGACGATTCCGACGAGAATGATCAGTCCCATGAGTGATGGCGTGGATATGGTCTTGCCAAAAACAGTCAGGCCAATGACGACACCGATAAGCCCGAGCGGAATTGTGAACATGATGACAAACGGCTGCCTGAACGACTCGAAGAGAGCGGCCATCAGCATATATACTATGAGCATGGCGGCAATGAACGCATAGATGAGCGCGGTGAAGGTCTCCTTTATGTCCGCAGCTCCGCCACCGTAGTCGATGAAGTATCCCCTCTGGAGCTGCATGTTGGCGAGGCCCTTCCTGATGTCAGCCATCACGCTTCCGAGGTCCCGATCAAATACGTCCGCAGAAACGGTTATCTTCCGCTCCTGGTTCTCTCTAGATATCTTAATTGGGCCGGTGCCAAGTTCCGTCTTGGCCAGCTGATAGAGCGGAATATGAGCCCCGGCTGGCGTGGGAATATCGATGTTGAGAATCTTCTCGATCGTATTCCTATCGCTCTCGGCGAATCGCACTCGCATGTCGTATTCGTCGCCACCGACCCGGAACCGTGTGGCGATCTCACCCAGCGCGGCGTTTCTTATGTAGTCAGCGACTTGTCGGACGGAGAGCCCATGCTGCGACGCCTTGTCCCGGTCGATCTCTATCACCAGTTCCGGCTTCCCCTCCTTGAGGCTGACGTCCGCGTCGCGGATACCGGGCACGCGCTTGACGACCTTCAGAATGCGCTCGCCGTAGGTCTCTAGAACCTTCAAGTCCTTGCCGAAGACGCGAATTGCGACGTCAGATTGGTCAGCGCCGGAGCGGGTCTGGCCCGGACCGAAGCCCGAAAAACTGAACGAGGTCCCCTTGGTCTTGGGCAGGCTCTTACGTATCTCATCCTGAATTGCGTCGCTTGTCATCGTTCGTTTGTCTGCATCATCCAGTCTGGTGAAGATCATGCCGGCATTGACGTCTTCGGCGCCGGGGCCGTGGCCGCCCTCTTTTGGGCCGACGAAGGCGAGCACACCATCCACACCTTCAATGTTCCTCATGCTCTTCTCGATGCCAGTTGAGACCTTGCTGGTTTGCTCAAGTTTGGTTCCCACCGGCAGCTTGAAGTTCATGACCAGCATCGGGTAATCGCTTGGAGGCATGAATTCAAAACCGAGCATCGAGGCGCCCAGGATTGCCAGAACGAAAACCGCGAAGACCCCGAGAAGCACCTTCTTGCGGTTGCGAAGCGCCATACCCAAGAAACTCTCATAAACCGCCTTTGGTTTGTCGAAGCTGCCGGCCGTATAACCGGAAATACCTCTCTTGAAGAGCAACGACGCAATCATGGGGACGATCGTGGTCGCTACGATGAGCGATGACAGAAGCGCCAGGCATACGGTAAGCGCCATCGGCCTGGAATACTGGCCGGCCACGCCCTTTATGAGCGCCATCGGCAGAAAAACAGCTATCGTTGTGAACGTCGAGGCAGTGATTGCCATCATGACTTGCGAGGCGCCGCTCTTGGCCGCTTCCTTGGCGCCCTTCTTCTGCTCGATGTATCTGAAGATGTTCTCGATCACGACGACGGCGTTGTCAACCAGCATCCCGGCGCCAAGCGCGAACCCGACCAACGTCATCAGGTTGAATGTGTAATCCAACCAATACATACCGATGAAGGCCGTTGTGATTGAGATGGGCATCGCCAGCGCTACCGTGAGCGTGGGGCGCCATCTTCGCAGGAACAGGAATAAGAACACGAGCGCCAACCCCGCGCCGAATAGAGCGTCGGTAAGCGTTCGATTGACCGTCGCCTCAATGAAGACCCCATGGTCCATGAGAGTCGCCATCTTGATGTCCGGCGGCATGATGTCCTTCATCTCATCGAGCGCTTTTTGGACGCGCTTGACCACGGAGTAGGTATTGACACCCGATTGCTTGAGTATCGCCACCATGACGCAGTCCTTGCCGTCTAGCCTAGTATAATTGCGGACCTCCTTGTGTGTGTCCTCAACAGTCGCAACGTCGGATATCCGTATCGGCACGCCGTCCCTGACCGCGACGACCGTCTTTCGGATCGGCTCGAGGCTCTTGTATTCGCCCAGCGTCCTTATGAGATACTCGGTGTAGTCGCGGGACACGTGTCCGCCAGAGATATTGACGTTCTCCCTTCTGAGCGTCGCGATCACATCGTCCATCGAGAGGTTGTATGACCTCAGCTTCCTCTCATCGACGGTGATATTGATCTCGCGCTGAAGTCCACCCATCACAAACGCTATGGCAACGCCTTCGAGTCGCTCCAGGGAAGGAGACAGAACGTCCTCAAGATACTTGCGAAGCTCCATTGTGTCCCCCATGCCGGTTATGCCGAACACGAGAACGGGCTGATCGTTGGGATCGTACTTCATAATAAGCGGATCGTCCGCGTCATCAGGCATATAGGCCGCCATAATGCCCACGCGGTCGCGGACATCCTGCGCAGCGAAGTCCAGGTTGGCGTCCCAGTTGAACTCCACCATGACCATCGACTTGCCCTCACTGGAAGTCGAAAAGACCTTCTTGACGTTCTCCGCCCGGCTCACCGCCTCCTCGATGTTCTTCGTGATGGTCTCCTCGATCTCCTCCGAGGCGACGCCCTCGTAGGTCGTTACGACCGCAACTAGCGGATAGTCGATGTCCGGTAGAAGGTCCAACCCAATCTGAAAGTAGGCCACAGCGCCAAACAGCACGACGATAAGAATGAACATCGTGGTGGCGACCGGTCTATCGACCGAGAAGTTGGCGAGCTTCATCGATTGGCGCCTCCTGTTCGGACAATGGTCACCTCCTGGCCGTCTGAGAGCGCCCAGTTGCCCTCCACGATCACGAGTTCATCGGGCTTCACGCCGGAGAGTATCTCCACATTGCCGTCATCAGACGCACCGACCTCGATCTCCCTCTTTTTTGCCACGGAGTTCTCCACAACGTAGAGCAATCGCTTGCCCTTGACCGTAACGAGCGCCTCCTCGGGCACGATGACGGAGTCGGGTTTGATTCCGGTAATCAGTGCGATACGGGCGAACATCCCCGAGTTGAGGAAGTAGTCTGAGTCGGAGTTGTTTATCTCAATTTGGACGTTGAAAGACCTGCTCGCGACGTCCACGCGGGGATTGACCGTTATGACCTTCCCCGCGAATGTCTTATTGGGGAACGCATCCACAGAGACATTCGCAGCCTGTCCCACGCTCACCTTTCCTGAATGTTCCTCGGGCACCCCGACGTCGATCTTGACCGAGCTTAAGTCCATCAACCAGACAAGCGGCGGGCCGCCCGCGCCGACGAACTCACCCTCGTTCGTCATCTTGCCGACAACGACCCCGGCGAATGGGGCGCGGAGCACGCTGTCCGAAAGCATCTGCCTCACCGCCTCCAGCCGCGCCTTTGCCTGCGCAAGGCCAGCCCGAGCGAGCTTCAGCTTCTCCTCTGCGACACGCCTCGCGGTATCGATGTCCTCGTAACTCTGCTCCGAAATGACGCTCTGCTTGTGCAGCTTCGCAAACCGCTCGAAGTCACGATTTGCTTTGTCCAAGGAAACATCGGCCACCACGGCAGAGGCTTTGGCGTTCTTGGCCGCCGCCTCCGCCTCCTGCACTGCCAGCTCGAAATCGGTCTGCTCGAGGACAACGAGCGCATCGCCCTGCTTGACGCGGTCGCCCTCATCAACGTTCACCTTCTCGACGCGCCCGGACACCTTGGTCCCGAGCTTCGCCTCCTGAGCCGCCTTAATTGTGCCGGTAACGTGAATCGTCGTCTGAATCTCGCCCAGCCGCGCCGGCTCAACCTTCACCTCGACTCTCGCCGTGTTGTTGTGGTTATTGCTCTTCTGATTGGCCG
>CAZKNE010000251.1:0-4002 GCA_964554005.1 uncultured bacterium
TGACGTTCTCGCCCGAGCCGCCCGAAAAAATGTCGATGTGGCCATCGTGATCGAAATCGTAGGCGAGCACAACGTTCGTCCACCGCGCGTCGGAAGAGCTCCAACCGGCCGCCTGTGACAGGCCGTCCATTGAGTTTATGTTCAGCCGATTGCTCTGCCCAATGCTGTTACCGGAAAAAATATCCAGCAGGTCATCGCCCGTAACATCCGCAAGCGCCAGCGAGAGCGTGTAGTCCGCCTCAGCCGACTCCCACCTGTAATATGACGAGAAATCCCCGAACTTGTTGAGATAGACGACATTCGGCGAGTTGTAGCAGGCGACGGCGATGTCGAGGCTCCCGTCCCCATCAAGGTCAGCGATCTTGAGGTCCTGGGCCGCAAGCGCGTCCGGCGTGAGAAGGAGCGGTTCAGTTGAGAGCGGCGTGCTTGCTGCCTGAAGCGCTGGCGCCGAGAGGGCGAACGCCGCAAACGCTGTGAGCATCGCTGCGATTAGTAAACTTGGCTTATGCTTCCTTCGTCCTTTGTCCTTCATCCTTCATCCTTCATCCTTCAGATTAGGTCATATCCCCTCAGCACCGCAAGCAGCCGTTCCTTGTTGTCAGGCTCCATCTCCACCAGCGGCAGCCGAAGCTCTGAAGAGCACATACCCATAGCGGCCAGGGCGGTCTTGACCGGACCCGGATTCGTCTCGATGAATAGGGCCTTGATGACGTCCGAAATCTCAGTTTGGATTCTCGCCGCCTCGGCCACCTTCCCCTCGAAAAAGAGCCTGCACATATCCGCCATCTCCTTCGCGAGAATGTTCGCAGACGCCGAGATGACCCCGCTGCCGCCGATCGAGAGGATCGGCACGACCATCAGGTCCTCGCCAGAGAGTATCGTCAGCCGGTCGCCGCAGAGGCGCCTTATCTGGAGCACCTGTTTCATGTCGCCGCTCGATTCCTTGACGCCGATGATGTTTGGCACGTCGCAGAGTCTCTCAAGCGTCGAGGGGAGTAGGTTTACAGCGGTTCTGCCGGGGATGTTGTAGATGATTATCGGCAGCCGTGTGCTCGAGGCTACCTTGGTGAAGTGAGCGATGTGCCCCGCCTGCGTCGGCTTGTTGTAGTAGCACGAGATCGCCAGCAGTCCGTCGACTCCGATCTCCTCGCAGATGCGGGCGTTCTCGATTGCTGTGCGCGTGTCGTTCGAGCCGATGCCCGCTATTATCGGCAGCTTCCCGTCGAGCTCGCGCTTCACGAACGAGAGAATCTGGCGATATTCATCTCTCGTGATTGTGGCCGATTCGCCCGTTGTGCCGCACAGAAGCACGCCGCTCGTGCCCGACTGCAAATGATATTCCAACAGTCTCTCGTAATCCTCGAAAGCTACCTTCCCATCCCTGAAAGGCGTTACCAGCGCAACGAACGATCCCCTAAACATGCCCCTGAGTCTCCTTCTTACATCTCACAAAAATGTTCGGCGAAAGCTTTGTAGTACAACACCGATGCAACCCGCATCGTTTCGATTATCCTACGAGTCCGCTCGCGATTTGGCAACAGAATCGCATCTGGCCTCGTAATTTTTTATGTTGACATATTTATGGCGGCGTGAGAGGATAATCTCAAAGGTGTATTGTATATCGGTTTCAGGTTGGTGAATCTGCCTGAACCGGTGGTCCAACTTGCGAGATTTGGGCTGATCTTGTGCTGAATCATCCGGCGAGGGCGCAGAGAAGGGAGGTGATTTCTGTTGAAAAAACTCCTATTCGTCGCTATTGCGCTGGTTGCCGCGGGCTTGGCCCACCCGCGCCCCTTGGTTGATTGAGGGATTTTTGTGATAAGAATGTGATTGAAGAACTGGAGGATAGTTTGATGAGATTGAACTTCTTGTTTGCTTTGGTTGTTATGGTCTGCTGCTTGGCCTTGGCGGGCTCGGCACTGGGCGGTATGTGGCGTCCGATGGGACCGTACGGTGCCATGGTTCGTGGTGCCCTGGTCATGGCGCCGGAGGACCCCGATGTTATGTTCGTTTGCTGTAATGGCGGCCTCTTCAAGTCGGTCAACGGAGGCGCGGGTTGGGGGCTTGCTAGTCACGAGACTTATTCGTCGGTCTCGGCCGCGAGAGCTGGTCGGGACCTGGTAGTTGCCACTAGCGGCTGGGACGTCTATCTGTCGCTGGACGGCGGGTTCACCTGGCTGAAAGCGCAGAACTTGCCGATCTCCTTTGGTACATGGATCAACTCCGTCGCCATCAACCCGAGAAACCCAGAAGGCATCTGGGCCTGCACGGAGAAGGGCGTCTGCCGCTCGTCCTCCTCAGGTAACCAGTGGCTCTTTCGTAACGAAGGCCTGCCCGAGAACTTCGAGGCGGGATTCGTCAGATTCGATCTGAGTGCTCCTTCGCGGGTCTATTTGTGCAGTTACCAGGGGGGCGTTTACAAAAGTGAGAACTTCGGAAACGCCTGGGAGCAAGTATCTGATCTTGATGTAAGGGACCTTGCTCTGGACCCCGAGGACCCACAGACGCTCTATGCAGCCACAGATGGAGGCGTCCTCAAGAGCGTTGATGGCGGAGTCAATTGGGCGCCAAAGAACGCCGGGCTGTCAGAGCTTCGAGTAGGTAGGCTGGCGGTCTGCCAGTCAGAGCCGAACGTGCTCTACTGCGCTAGCAATGAACACGTGTACGTTTCAGAGGATGGGGCTGAGAGCTGGCAGCGGCGTGACGAGGGCGTCCCTTTGGGCAACTTCTCACGAAAACTGATCGTCTCGCCCGTATCGGCCGACGTGGCCTACGTCGGGACAAAGTTCGGCGTTTACAGGACAGTTGACAGGGGCCTCAGCTGGAGCGCTGCCAATGTCGGAATTGCCTGCAGTACCGTGATGGATATGGCGTTCCATCCCAGCTGTCCGGGCAAGATCTTCGTCGCAACTTCGGGCGGCTTTTTCAGAACCACGGACAATGGAGAGAGCTGGGACCTTATGTCTATGGGGGGGAGGAGTTCTAACGTTCGTATGGTCGCGCTGGACCCTCAAGAACCCTCGACCGTTTACGCGAGTCAGAGCGACGAGCTCGTAAAGTCGGTTGACGGTGGAGACTTTTGGACAGACTTATATCAGACTGAGGGAACAATTTTGGACTTGGCGATCGATCCCTTAGATACGCAGACGATGTATATGACTACTTCTCTGCCCGGGCTGTACAAGAGCCAGGACGGGGGCTACAGTTGGACGCCTGCGACGTCGGGAATCATTATGGCACGGCCCTCGCTGATGATGGAGGTTCTTGCGTTTGATCCCAAGGACCCCTCTGTTCTCTGGCTGGGGGAATCGGACCTTGCTGGCGGATACGTTTATCGGACCCAGGACGGAGCCAACAGCTGGGAGCAAGTTATCGCTCATGGAACGTGCGATATAGTGATAAGTCCTGTGGAGGATACGGTCTATCTTGCTGGGCACTATGGGCTGGTCATTGCCAGGTCCGACGGCAACGGCGGTTATACTTTCCAGAAGGAGGCGCCGGGGCTTTTAGACCGTTGTGTCAACAGCGTGAGCATGGCGCCGGGCAACCCCGACGTCGTGTTCGTTGGGACCGGCGCCATGGGTTTGACCTCGCTCTTCGCCGGGGTCTATAAGACGACCGATGCAGGCGAGAGCTGGGCGCGGGTGCCCTGCGAGGAGATGGTCGGCAAGCGCTGCGAATACGTGGCGGCAGACCCGTTCACTCCTAATCAGGTCTGGGTCGGCTTCAGGGCAAACGCGCTTCTGAAGTACACGGACGAGCCGGGGCCGCCTATCGAACTCTCGCTCTCAACGGACCAGAAGCAGTATTCAGCCGGCGATACGCACGTCGCCAGAATCTCTGCGACTAACACCGGAGGCGACATCGACGTTGACCTCTACATCGCGATCATGCTGCCGGACGGTTCGTTGTGGTTTTGGCCGGAGTTTAGCTCCGAGATGAGCCCCGGGTTCTCGATGACGCCGATGCCGCGCAGCTTTTCGGTGAGCGATGTTGTGTTCT
>CAZKNE010000252.1:0-3995 GCA_964554005.1 uncultured bacterium
GGCCTACGTCTATCTCGAGGACGACACCTTCGTGAACGCCGAAGTGATTAAGAGCGAGCTGGTGGACATCGACACAACGTATGAGTGAGGGCCACGATGTCTGAATCAATTCGCAGCGTGTTCATAAGCTCAACTGTCGATGACTTGGGCCCAGAGAGGGATGAGATAGCGCGTCTGCTGGTGCGCCTCGGCTATCAACCGGTTCGTGTCAACGAGGATGCATACACAGGAGTGGGCGATCCATTCGCTATTTGTCTTGAGAAGGTCGGGGAATGTGACGCTTTCATACTAGTTATTGGAGGGAGGGACGGTTACGACTTTCCGCGCATTAACAGATCCGTTACTGAGGTTGAATTCATGGCCTTTACAGATCCTGGCTGGGTCGCAGGGCCTCCTCCCGCGAAAAGCGCGCCGATTCTGACAGCTGGATCCGGGCTCCCGTTACCGCTCTTCTGCTTTGTCAAGGTCGATGACCACAGCCAATGGACATGCGTGGAGACAGATCCAAAGAAGATCGAAAGACTTACTGAGTTCAAACGGCGCGTGGATGACCAGCTGTTTAGAAGGACCTTTAGGAATGTCGAAGAACTGGGAAAGGAGGTCGCCCTTTCTATCTGCTGCTACGAGAAGGACTATGGTGCGATAGGTGTGAACATTGCTCTTTTCCAGACTTTTGACGCGTATTTCCGGCACAATCTCAGCAAAGCCTCACCCATCTGCCACGCGTATCCCATGGTTGGTCGCTTCGAGGTCCGAGACCAGATCAGGGCCTTCTGCGCTGAATGGCAGGAATCTGGTAGGATGGTGTTGGTCCTGTCGGGCCGAGGTGGGCTTGGCAAGAGCAAGCTTCTTTACGAATCTCTGGGTGATTTCAGGGATCTGGATGGTCAACCTCAGGTGCGCTTCGTCTCGGAATCTGCGGAAGTCGGGCACGAAGACGCGGGCACGCTTCCTGCAGGTCGCATCGTGCTAGTAGTTGATGACGCTATGCAAAGGGAAGACACAGCGACCATCCTCTCCATTGCCCAGCAGCAACCGGACAGGATCAAATTGGTCCTGTCTACTAGACCCTGGGGCTTACTTGCCATAAAGGGACTCCTGAAGGATGTCAAGCCTAAAGAGGTCCTTGAATTGCCGGAACTTCGGGAGCTAACCGGGCCGGAAAAAGAAGAGCTGGCAACCGAAGTGCTTGACGATCGCTACAAACATCTGTCCAAGGATCTAGCTAAGGTTGCGGGGGAGTGCCCGCTCGTGTTGGTCTATGCGGCAAGACTGTTCAACAGCGGAAGGATTCCTCCGGCTCTCCTAAACCAGCAGTCCGAATTCAGAGGTAACGTCTTGGCGAGGTTTGAGAATGAATCGGTCGCCGCGGTCGTGGGCGACCTCGATCAACAGACCTGCCGGGATCTCCTTAAAGTGGTGGCAGGCTTGCATCCTGTTACTGCCCAACAGATAAAGAGCAGCCCGATGTACCAGCAGTTCATTTCTGGCGCCAGTCTGCCATCAGGTATAGCTGCCGGCCTCGGAGCACTGGAGAAAGCTGGAGTCCTCATACGGCGCAAGAGAGGAGTCCAGGTCTTCCCGGACGTTCTTTCGGACTACATCTTGGAAAAGGCCTGCGTATCAGCAAGGGGCGAACCAACGGGCTACGCTGAGGAGCTTTTCAGCGCGTTTGAAGCGACAGCACGTCAAAACCTACTTCTCAATTTAGCGGCCCTGGACTGGCAACTCAAGGAATCTGGCCGGCCTTGCCGCCTAATGGACGGTATATGGGCAGAGATTCAAAACCGGTTTATCTCAGGCGGTCAAAGGGAAAGGTCCACGGTATTGGAGACGGTCCGCAGGGTCGCGTGGCTTCAGCCGGATCATTCGCTGCGGCTTGTGGAATTGGCTTTGAACCAAGGATACGGTTGGACTTCCACGATGACGTTGATTCTGAGAGATGTCGCGTATCATCCCGAACACGTTTCAAGGTGCGCGGAGCTGCTTTGGGAAGCCGGGCGAGATGACCCGGCGGCACTGAACTCTCACCCTCACCACCCTATTCGGATTTTGGAGGGAGTGTGCCGATTTGACCCTCATGATCCGCCCAGGTGGCAAGCTCTGGCTGAGGAGGTTCTGGTTGGAATCGAAGCGTGGCTTGGTGCCCAGGGTGTCTGGGAGCACTGTTATTCTCCGCTTGACGTGCTTGATGCAGTAATGCAGCGGGACGTGAGACTGCATGAGCCCGACCCGGACAAGCCGGGCTCCGGTGCCATTGTCGGGTATTGGGTGCTAAAGGAACACACTGGCAAGGTTCGCCCTAGAGCGCTGTCGATTCTTGAGAATTGTCTTGCACCCAATGTGCCGGCCAAAGGGCGGCGAAGAGCGTTCGAGAGTCTCAAGCGGCTGATTGACGCGCCACTCGGAGTGAAGGGCGGCGATAGAGAGCGCATGATCATCGAGAGCTGGTCCCCGGAGAGACTTCAAGCGTTTGACATCGTCTCTGCATGGCTCTCAAAGGGTGAGCCGAATCTTGCGTTGCTCAACGAAGTTAGACGGGATCTGTTGAGGCGAACCCGCCACAATGATCCTCCTTTCAACACGAGAGCGCGGAAACTTCTCAACAGCATTCCGGATACACCAGAATTGATGATCGTTGACGCTCTTCGCGGTGACTTCTGGGATGTATTGGAGCGGGGTGGAGACAGGAAGGAAATCTGGCGCAGTAAGCAAGATGAGTTGGAGGGAGTTGCGAGCAACTTCGCGGCGATGCACCCGGATCCAAAGGCTGCCTTTCAACTATTGGAGTCACTCCTTACTCAATTCAAGGAAGCCGCGATTCAACCAGGGCAATCTGCTTTCCTATCATTATACTCACAAATCGCCACTGAGACGGCCCGGGGCTCAATCGAGAGAATACTGTCGGATCCCGGATGCAACCTTGCTCCTCATTTCGGACCGCTTCTCGATGGCCTTTGGTTGAGTGATCGGCCTGCCTCAAGAAACATAATGCTGAATGCGATTAAGGTCGGCTCTGAAGAAATCCTCGGTTCAATCGCATCGCGGTTTGTCGCATGGGCCAAGACAGTAACCTCAGGAGATATCCCAATCCTCAGGAAGCTGGTCAGGAGTCAATTCAAGAACGTGCAAGTCTCCGCCATCAACGCTATGGGGTGGCTACCAGAGTCACTTTTCGAAGATGCTCTTGCCGCAGTTGTCCCGGTTCCCCTCGAGCAAGATGACGCGACGTTTAAGGCCCTTTGTGAAGCAGGAGCATTCATGCTGCACGGCGCTAGTCAGGCGACAAGGAGTAGCGTAATCAATGCCCTACTGCCTAAGTTAGTCTCAGCGAAAGACTTGTCGCACGCAGGTATGTTCTTAGAGGAGTGCGTTAAGTCAGAACCAATGTTATCCGTTGACGCTCTGATCACGTTCGTCGAGAGAATCGACAGATATTCATTCTATTTGGAGCTCCCGTACCAATGGAGAGATAACTCGCCATTTGACAGGGTGGCTGGAACGCCTGGCTATTCAGAGTCGCTTCGCAATCTCTTAGGAGCGATATCGGCCTGCACGGATGAAAGGGTAATACGCAATCTTTCGGAGCTGTCTGCGCAGTTATTCCAGAAGCTGCCCGATGAGGCAGTCGAAACGTTGTGTGAATGGGCTAAAACCGGTGATCCTCAGAATATTCACGGCGTGGCTCGGTTCTTAGCTCGCAATTCCGCAGACATTTCCATAGCGCGACCAGACTTCATCACGGAACTTCTTCAACGAGCCGTTGATGTCGATGCGAGCCTCGCCGATGAGATCGAGAAGCTCCTTCTAACTGCCCCATACGGGACTTTCATGTCAGGACCACCGGGCCCCGCCCAATACGAGATCAATGCTCGAGACAGAGCGTTACAGATCGCCGATGGCGAGGCTAAGGGGACTCGGGCGGAGCAATATTACCGACGTTTCTACGAGCAGATGAGACAGCATCTTGACAGCAAGACGGATATGCTCAAGGA
>CAZKNE010000253.1:0-3977 GCA_964554005.1 uncultured bacterium
GTATGGCATACCCCGCTGCGTCATCCCCGTAGAAACCGACTTATTGGACAGCCTCTAATTCGCAGGAAAAACTTAGCAGAAAAAGGGGCGTCCTAAGAGCTCGACCTGTCGCAGCTGCACACACTAACAAAGATCGCAGAAACAAAACCAGTCGGCGCCCACAGCCCTACCGTCCCTCGTTGACTGCCAGCGAGGCAGTCAGCTTCACTCGCCGGTAGAGGCGAGCCATACGGGTTGTATCACCAACACCGATTCGGTAACGTAATTGCCAAATGAATGAGTCTCGAAGCGGGAGGGCACGTCGCTTCTCCACTTTAAGCACGTGAGGAATGTTGTTTCAAGAAAGCCCAGAGAATAAGCCTCCTGTGAGGCAGGGTCAGACCTTCTTGCGAAGGAGGAGGCTCACATGGACGGCCTGGTGGGTCGGGTACACTCTGCTGGCCGCAATTGCGGTCGCAGTCGGCTGCGCTATCGGACCTGTGCCAATATCTCCTCTGAAAATCGCCAAGATCATCCTTTCCCACCTTGGGTTTGGCCACTGGGCCCCCGATTGGTCTGCTGTGCAGCAAACAATAGTCCTGAGAATCCGCGTCCCGCGCGTTATTACTGGTTTTGTCGTTGGGGCCTCGCTTGGCGTTGTTGGCACGGCCTTTCAGTGCATCCTCCGTAATCCGCTGGCAGACCCGTTCATCTTGGGCGTTTCAAGCGGTGCGGCACTGGGCGCCTCAATCGTCATTGTTCTGGGGATTACTATTCCTTTTCTGCCCAGCGCGAGCCTACCGTTGATTGCTTTTTTCGGGGCTATGCTTGCGACTGCCTTCATCTACCGAATAGCACTCGTGCATGGCACAATAAGCCCACACACGCTGATCCTCTGCGGCGTCATCCTAAACTCGTTCCTGTCCGCAGTCATGATGATGATCTACTCGGCCGCAACTCCCGACAGGGTCCACTCACTGCTGCTGTGGCTGATGGGCGACCTCGAAAGCACTGGAGAATGGCGCGCCATCCCACTTCTTGTCATGTTGGCGGGCTGCCTCTGGGTCTCAACGTTTGCAAAAAAAATGAATGCGATGTCGCTGGGCGACGAGGCCGCATTTGCGCTGGGCGTGGAGGTTTCACGTGCCAAACAGGCGATATTTTTGATCTGTGCCATAGTCGTTGGCTCGGCCGTCTCGACAAGCGGAATGATAGGCTTTGTAGGCCTGGTAGCGCCTCATTTGTGCCGAACTCTTGTTACGGCCGACCACAGGTTCGTGCTGCCTGCGTCTGCGCTTGTTGGGGGGGCGCTCGTCGTCTTTGCGGACTCGTTTGGTAGATGGGTTCTATCCCCAGCGGAGGTCCCAGTCGGCGCAGTAACCGCTCTAATAGGCGCCCCGTTCTTCATTTATATCCTGAGGAAACGCTCTAAGATCGTCTGGTCAGAGTGAAATGAGTCAAGAGCCAGCTGGGACAGGTCAAAGGTCAGGAAATGGACACGGGGATTCAGAAAAGCTCGTGCGACAGGTGGTCATTGCAGCGACCGGCCTAGGCTTCTCATACCAAGCGTCAGGATTTGCGCTGGGGCCACTGGATGTCTCGCTGTCGGCCGGTGAGATACTTGGGATTGTGGGGCCGAACGGGGCAGGCAAGACCACTCTCTTGCGGCTATTGAACGGCTTTTTGCGCCCTCATTCTGGCCTCATCGCGCTGAACGGAGAGCGCCTGTCTGCGCTCAAAGCACGGACGATCGCTCGCTCTATCGCGTTTGTGCCGCATCAGGCCCCAGCAACGTTCCCCTATCGAGCACTCGAGATCGTCCTGATGGGACGCTTGCCGCACCTCGCGCCTCTTCGCTCCGAGAAGGCAAGCGATGAACAAGTCGCAAGGCGCGCGATGATGGAGACAGACACCGCGCATCTTGCTGATAGGTATTTCGGCGAGCTATCTGGGGGCGAGAGACAGCGCGTCATGATAGCAATGGCATTGGCTCAGGAGCCGAGGGTCCTGCTGCTTGACGAGCCAACCAGCCATCTTGACATCAAACATGTCGCGAGCGTCTTCGACGTTCTCGTCTCTCTGGCCAAGGGCCAGGGTCTCGCAGTCGCAGCTGTGCTCCACGATCTCAACCTGGCATCAGGGTATTGCGACCAGCTTCTAATGATGGCGTCCGGAAAGGCCGAGGCGCTCGGCAGACCTTCGGATGTTCTCTCGGTTCAGAACATCAAGCGCGTTTTCGAGACAGAGGTCAGTATGGTCAGAAACCAATCGACCGGCACCCCGTTCGTGTTCCCTGTCCGAAAAATGGGCTGATTCACCCTTCGTAGTGCTACTACGGAGAACGGGCACTCGCCAAGCTGTGATTGCCCATTACAGACACCAGAACAATCTGCTA
Organism: uncultured bacterium; assembly: GCA_964554005.1. Taxonomy (GTDB): domain Bacteria; phylum B130-G9; class B130-G9; order B130-G9; family B130-G9; genus B130-G9. Next base: position 2,375 of record CAZKNE010000253.1, read on the forward strand.
TTGTATCATCTATAACTATTCTTGGTTCCAGTGGAGAAATCATGAAGTATGTATTCGGACCGGTTCCATCGAGGCGCTTAGGAATGTCGCTTGGAATCGATATGGTGCCATACAAGACCTGCACCTTCGACTGCATATACTGCGAGTGCGGCCGGACTACAGTGCACGAGGCAGTCAGGCGCAGGCATTTTGATTCGCTCTCGCCAGTCCTCGATGAGGTGTCGAGAATCGTAAAAAGTGGCCGGCGTATCGACTACATCACACTGAGTGGAAGTGGCGAGCCGACTTTGAACGTCCAGTGCGGGGAGTTCATCCGCGAGGTCAAGAGAAAAACTGATATAAGGGTCGCGGTTCTCACGAACGGCTCTCTTCTGACGCAGGGCGATGTCTTCAACGAGCTCTTGGCCGCGGACCTGGTGGTGCCATCGCTCGACGCAGCCAGGCAGAGCAGTTTTGAGAGAGTCAACCGGCCCGTGAAGGGGATGTTGGTCAAGGACATTGCCGAGGCGACCGCGGAGTTCGTCAAAGCTTTTGCGGGCGAGGTCTGGCTGGAGGTTCTGCTCGTCAAGGGCCTCAACGACTCACAAGAAGACTTGGCCGTGCTCTCGGACGCCGTGATGTGCATTAACCCGGACCAGATTCAGGTTGGGACAGTGGAACGGCCTGGGGCAGAGGACTGGGCGCGGCCGGTGTCCGACAAGAAATTGAAGGGTTTTGTGGCCGGATTGGGCCCGAGGGCAACGGTCATCGGTCCGCCAAACAGAGATTTCGGCGTCTCAACTGGAAGGGATATTGCCGCAGATGTCTTGGCGCTTGTCTCGCGTCGTCCTTGCACGATCGAGGATATAGAGAGCGCTGTGAGCGAGAAAAGGCCGGTGATTATGGGGAAGCTCCGCGAACTTCAGAAGGCCGGTAAGATCACCAAATACGTCCATAATGGCAAGTCGTTCTACGCAACGCAGAGACGATAAGACCTTAGCACTTGTAGCCGTGTTCGCACATTGTATCGATGCGTTGGCATCGCCAGCTCGTTTCGTTGGCCCAAAGGAGATACAGTCTTATGGCAGATGAACAAAGCCGGGACCGGACCCATCGCGTTCCGCACCTGTTTGATCCCAAGTTCAATCTCAACACGCTTTGCTATTATGTCTCACAGACGGCGCTCGCGACGATATTTGTCTTCTTCATGCTCCTTCTACTGCACGAGCTGGGCCAGCTAGCGATTGTGGCGGCGCTCGGCTCATCAGCCTTCGTCGTTTTTGCTGTGCCCCACAAGGAGAGCTCCAGGGCTCGCTACGTTGTTGGCGGGCACGTCTTCTGCCTTCTTACTGGCACAGCTCTGAGGCTACTGACGTACGGTTGGCTCTTCAAACATATACAGGCGAGCGCCGCGGTTGAGACCATAATCGCTTGCAGCCTCGCCGTTGGGGGTGCGATCTTCGTAATGGTTGTAACGGACACAGAGCATCCTCCGGCCGCCGGAACGGCTGTGGGAACAGCCATCGCAGACTTCTCATGCGAGGTTGCGGTAACCGTGGTCGCCGGGGCGATCATGCTATCGCTCGGGAAGTTCCTGCTACGCCGGTGGCTGAAGGACTTGGTC
>CAZKNE010000254.1:0-3963 GCA_964554005.1 uncultured bacterium
TCCTGACGGTCTGATCCTGCGTTTTGTAAAGCAGGCCGGTGTTAGGCCAGGTTCGTATTCCGAGACGCGGGATATGCTCGAGGAGTTGGCGAGGCGACTTTCCGTGAGCCCGATAGCGCTTGGCTTCTCCATTTGGCAATACATGGCGAGCATCCGCAAGTCCCAGAACGCGTCACCCAGCCGATAAGGAGACGCCTCGTATCGCTTGCCCTCGTTGCCTTGTTTACTACTCGTGTGGTTTTGGTTTAGTATTCCGGGCAATGAAAGAAGATGTTGTGAAAAACCTGAAGATCGTCGTTTGTTCAGCTCTATTTGTGGTTTGCATTTCCTTAGCGGTATTTGCTGAGGGGATCACGGTTCAGCTCGAGTTTTCGCAAGACTCGGTAACGGTCTCGAAGATGGGGGAATACGACGTTGTGAGCCTCGAGGGCTGCGAGCTCTTCGGCGAGTCGGGCGAGCCGCTTCTGCCGACGAAGGCCGTTTACGTGGCGCTTCCGCCTGGCTTCGAGATGACCGGAGTTCGCATCTCGGATAACAGGCAGATTAAGCTGCCAGGCGCATTCAATATCACCCCAGCACAGCCTGTCCGGCCTATTTCTCAGCCTGATCTTTACGACTTAGTCCCTCCCGAGCCCAGCGCCTACTCGCTTTTTGAGGCGCAGCCAGCCGAGCAGCTCGTATCGACCGGCGAGGGGTCGCTGCGAGGTTATCGCGTCCTTGGGCTGATCGTGTATCCGATGCAGTATCAGGCGGCCGAGAAGCGCCTGCTTCTTAGCGTGGAGATGACGATAGAGGTTGTGGGTAAGCAGCTTCCGCTTCCATTGAACACGCTGCCCGAAAGCACACTTGCCGGCGACGTCGCCGCGAAATCGGTGGTCAGCTCGCTGGTTGAGAACCCCGACTGTGCGGAACAGCAGCCCAGGGCGACGCCTCTTTACTGGCGGGACAAGTGCGACGTTCTGATCATCACGCGGGACTATTTCGTCTCGTCGTTGGAGGCCTTGCAGGACTGGCTCTACAGGAAGGGCTACAGGACAAAGATAGTTGTGGTTAGAGATATCGAAGGCGATTATCCCGGCCCTGACTTACCGGCCAAGATACGAAACTGCATCAAGGACTACTACATCAATCAGGGTCTTGGTTGGGTGATTCTTGGCGGGGACGTCGATGAGGTCCCGACCCGCCGTGGCTATGCGTTTACGACCGGGAAGACGTATGACAGCAAAGATTATCTGCAATGCGATTACTATTACTCCGATCTGGACGGCAGCTGGAACGCTGATGGGGACGAGTATTGGGGCGAGTATGATGAGGACAACATCGATATGTATCCGGACGTTTTTGTGGGTCGTCTGCCGGGCTCGTCACTGAGCGACATTCGGGTGCTGGTGCGGAAGATACTGACCTACGAGGGGGTTGGCGAGGACTCGCTTCCGACCGACTATCTTACGTCGGCGTTCTTCTGGGCCTGCAAACTGGACGACCGCCCGACGTGGGGTGGCGATGCAAAGGACAGCATCACCGAGGCGACTATCTTCCCTCCCTACTGGACGTTCAAGACCTGCTATGACCGGGATGACACATCGGGCAAGGATAATGTGCTGGGCGCCATGGACGACGGCTATGCGATCATTAACAACTGCGGACACAGCACGTACAATGCGGCGAGTGCGCTTTACGATGCGCCAAAAGGGCAGCGTGAGTACATCACGTGCAATGACCTGACGAGGCTCAAGAACTCGCCTCGTTATTCAGTGCTTTACTCGATAGGTTGTCTATTCGGGGCGCTTGATCTGGACAGCCTGGGAGAGCGATTTATGAATGCTGCGGCGGGAGGCGGCGTTGCGGCGTTGGTCAACAGCCGGTATGGGTGGTATTCGTCAGGAAGCCCCGGTTATGGTCCTTCTGACCTGATGGACCGCGAGTTCTTCAATGCTCTGTTTAAGGGCCATCACTACAACATCGGCGAGGCCTTTGCCGAGAGCAAGGTGCACTACATCTCGTACTCGAAACGTTCAAAAAAGGGCTGGTATGGCTGCTTCAGATGGATAACTTATGGGATGAACCTTCTTGGCTCTCCGATAATGCCTGTGTGGACGGCGACTCCATCGACGATAGCCGTGGACTACAACCCCGTTTTCAGGCTCAACAGGGACGGGTTCTTCGCCAGGGTAACCGGCAAAGGAGCGAAGCCTGTTCAGGGCGCTCTCGTGTGCCTGACAGACCGCGACTGTTGGCTTGCCCGTGGAACGACTGACCAAGACGGCCAAGTTCTGGTCGATACGCCTTATGTGGAATCCGCCCGTAATTTCGACCTGACGGTAACTGCACAGAATTACCTGCCTTACCTTGCCCGCGTGACGGGTGTTTACAACACGGAACTGTCGCTAACGAACGCCGAGGTGGTGCCGCGATATGGGCGAGCAGGCGACACGTTCACGTTTCAGGTGCATTACTCTGATGAGGATGGGGACCCGCCGTTTGTCATCAAGGCTTATGTCGCAGGGCAGTATTTCCCACTCTCGTTGCTTGAAGGTGCTCCGGCAAATGGCACGTTCGGGGTCAAGCTCGTGGTCGGAAACGGCGATTGCCTCGGCGACATGTTTCATTTCTTCGCTGTTGACGGCCGAGGCTCCTTCAAGAGGTATCCGCCAACAGGAGAGCTCTTCGGGCCCGGTATCGATGACGTAAAGCCCGATTCCAGCGTCAGCTCGCCCCAATACTCAAGCGTCGCCAGCATCGCCATGCGCTACCTTGCCCAGGACGGCTGCTCCGGCGTGGCCAATGTGCAGCTTTGGTTCCGCCGCAACGCTGAGGCATGGACGTTCTCCGGCCTGTCGGGCGATGGGTCAAGCGGCACAATCAGCTTCGTAGCGCCGCAAGAGGGCACTTACGACTTCTTCAGCATAGCGACCGACAACGCCGGCAACGAGCAGCTTCGCATCGCCCGCACAGATTGTTCCTGCATTTATGACCGCACGCCTCCGAGCTCCACGCTGCGCTGCTCAAACTACTCATCTGAGAGCAACCTGACGATCGCCTGTTGGGCGGGTGACGTTACCTCCGGTGTTGAGCGAGTTACGCTTTATTACAGATTCTCTGCTCCTGAACGTGCCGAGAGTGGCAGTTCACGTCGCACAGACTGGCAGGTCTTCGAGACCGCCCAGTGGCGCCAGGGCCTTGAGTTCGCGTTTGATGCGCGCAACGGACCGGGGCTTTATGAGTTCATGTCTATTGCGACCGACCGAGCAGGCAACACAGAGCATGTCAAGAGCGCCGCCGATGCATCGTGCGTGTTCGATTATCCGTCGCTGGCGTTCTCCATCTGGACTGACGTGGGGAAATATCATCCGGGGGACGAGCTTGTAGTTTCGGGTGCCTACGACAATCCCGGTGAGGCAACCACCGCGGACCTCTACCTCGCACTTGTGCTTCAAGACGGGGATATTCTTTACATGCCCGGCCTTTCCAACGCTATTGCCGCCCTCTGCACAGAGATTCCGATCACTGCTTTCTCCTCGTGCACGTTTGAGCTGCTGAGGACAGAGATTCCGGCTGGCTTTCTGTCCGGACGATACCAGTTTGTGGCCGCATTGGTCAGGCCCTCGACATATCAACTCTTAGGCAACATTGCCGTGGCCGACTGGGAGGTGTTGTAGCCTCGATGCTCGTGGCGTCGAGCAGACACGGCCGTCATCTTCTACCGGCTCGACGCGCTAAGGGTTGTCAACGAAATGCGATCGACCGCAAGGCATAGGTCACGAGGGTCGGGGAACTGACCGAACCTGAGCGCGGCTGTGCCCTTCTCGACAACGTCTGCGATTTGTGCGTGCCCCCTCATAAACTTGCCTCCAATCGCGACGAACGGCGCCCGCGACTGATACGGCACTGTTATATCAATGCCGATGCGGCCAAACGCCTCGACAAGGTCGGGGTGAAGAGGCGACTCGTGCTCGCCAAGCG
>CAZKNE010000255.1:0-3958 GCA_964554005.1 uncultured bacterium
CGTGGCCGAGGTTGGTAACCGTGAAGTCGCCCGGCAGGCATGAGCCAACTAGCCCGTAGCCGAAGTCGTAGGTGTCCGGTGTCACGGAGATGTCCGGAGGAACGCCAGTCCCGCTGACGTTCACGACAAAATCGCCGTCCGGGTCGTCGCTCACGAACGTTACTGTACCCGTATAATCAACCACTGCCGCGGGACAGAATGCGATGACGACCCCAATCGTGGCGCCTGAGTCGATTGTGGCAGGAGTCGAGAAAACGACCTCGAATACCGAAGGATCGCTGCTTGTCACATCCGTGACCACCAAGTCACTTTTGCCGAGGCTGGCGAGTATGAAGTCCGCTGGCAAGCACGAGCCAGGGGGGCCATAGTCGAAGTCATACGTATCCGGCGTCACAGAAATATTTGGCGGAAAGCCAGTGCCGGTAACGTTCACAACGAAATCGCCGTCGGGATCGTTGCTCACGAACGTTACTGTACCCGTATAATCAACCACTGCCGCTGGACAGAACGCTATGAGCACGTTCGTTGTGGCGCCTGATGCGATTGTGGATGGCGTCGAGAAAGACACCTCAAATACCGCCGGATCGCTGCTTACAACATCCAAGACCGACAGCGTTGCATCTCCTTCGTTGGTAAGCGTGAAATCCGCCGGCAAGCACGAGCCAATGGCCCCGTAGCCAAAGTCGTAGGTGCTCGGCGTTACTGAAATGTCCGGCGTTGGCACAGCCAGCAACACCTGCGCGGAAAAGACCACTGCCAAGACCGCAAGAACAACTGTGAGCTTCCTCATAACCACTCCATCCTCCTGTCTCTCTTCTCTAGGTTCAGCTATTAAGACTAAGTCCCACATTCACTAAAATCACCTCAGCAGCCTTTACAAAGGCCATCCGAGAAAAACCACCTTACGCACTTTACTCCTGACAAGCCGCCTGTGCAAGGCGATCCAAGTTTCCAAAGCAAGTAATCAAAGCACGATAATATGTATCTTCAACCGTAAGTCAAGCCCTTTTTTCTCCAACGGCCAAGTGTCAACACAACATCCGCCGAGTCTGTGATGTTTCTCGCCAACCGCGTCCGCGGATCGAGATAGACGAGGTCCACAGACTCGTCCTTTACGTAGAGCCGCAGGACCTCAAGGTTGTCGCCATAGTAGAGAGTGTTCTTACCTTCCACGTTAAGCCCTGACAATCATCTTTTGGCCTGCCTCTAGAACGAGTTCTAATGCCCAGGCTCGATTGTGTCCACGGGCAAGGGCACACCACCAAATTGCAGTCTTCACATCGCGAGGTCATCCGAAAGGATACAACGCTCACCACCCCGGTTTCAATCCACTCACATCTTCTTGAACGCGGAGAGGATGCTTATGAATATCTCCTCGATTGTGCCGTCGCCGGCTGGACCCAGGTTCCTGGCGACGCCGGTACCCGAGCGATAACCTAGATCATGCTGCGCCTGGGGCTCAGCAACACGAACCGCAGTCAGACTCGCGGCTATTCGGCTATCTCAAACGGTTCGCTCGCTATGCTGCTCAAGAACTCAAACGTCCCCTGCTGGGCGATGGCGGCATACCAGCAATAGGTGCCTGTCGCGAGGCCTTCGGGTAACGTGAGCTCAAGCAGCGAATACTCCTCTATTGAGAGATCAGACGCCAAGAGGCCTGAATAGAACGGCTTCTGTTCATACCATAGCTCCGGCCAGTAAAGCAGCGCACCGTCAGCCGTCATCAGGGCCACGAACACATCCACCATCTCCGCGTCCCCGGGGTTCACGACCGCCAGGTTCACCGAAATCGTATCCCTCGCACAGTAGGTGAAGTTGCCCCGCTCGGCCGACGACTCGCCCCTCCGCGAGCTGCCGGACCTCCCGGTCATGGTGAAGTCCACCCCGGGCACCGGGGAAGTATATGCATATAGGTTGAACCTGGCGGACCCACTTCCAGAAGCACGGTTGACAACCACGAAGAGCCTGTCTCCTGTGCGATCGATTGTGAGGCCTTCAAAAGATGTTGGGCCAGCGGACGAGTAGTCGATTGTCTCGGGATCCCATATCACCGGCATTTGGTCGTACGACGCGTAGAGGTCCAGCTCGGACGCGACGTTCCAGCTCGAAAGGCTAATGGTTGTAGGTATGGTCTCGATGCCATCTAATACTAGACATATCTGGTCGGTCTCATCGATTTCCCCATTCCATAGCTGACCGATCGAAAGGCTGAACGTGTCATCGTAGTAAAGCCTGCTCGCGGGCACGTAGCGGAACCGGGAAAACGGTTTACCGTTGAGCATAAACGGGACAAAACTGGACCCGTGATATTTTATTGAGTCAATTGTACTCGGAATGTTAGGGTTATACACTAGAATGCGCTCCCCGGCCTCATCAAGTGCGTAGGCTAGCACCGCGTGTCCATCACCCACATCGGGGTCCATTCTGATTATTTGTGGGCTTGAAGAGCGGAGCCCGGGACGCAAATAAGCAAGGATGTCCGCGACCGACTGTCCTTCCCGGCCTCTATAATGACTCCAGAACCAAGACATGGACTCTTGCGCCTGGACGGCTATGTCGGGGTCCGAGGGGTAGGCGTCCCACAAATGCAGATAGCTAGGATTCCACGTTGAGCCTCCGGACCTGTCGAAATACCATTTGGCATAAGCGACCATACCCAGGCAGTTGCCGGGTGCAGGTGTAATGTTATTCGAGAACCGGAATGAGTCTGTCCCGACGACGAAGCCGGAATCTACGACGCCCCCATTCGATATGGGATAATGGTAACCCATATCGACAGTGCCGGTGTCGGGCGTCTCGTCGGCCTGTGTAGTCCGCTGAGAAAATCCCGCATTTTCTGCCGACTGGCTCCCGGCGTTTATGCAAAGGCTTTCTGGGTTGAGGTAGTAGTCGCCAAATGGCCCTGTAACAAACATCGGATCGTCATGGATGCTACCCTCGCCCTCGTCGCCGCCCTCGATGCAGGAATAGGTAACGTCGAAGGAACTTCCAGAGATTTGGTTGGGTGAATTATCCCAAAGGATACAATCCACAACCGTTGCCGAAACCGTCCCTTGTCTTACGCCGATTCCGCCGCCGGTTCCACCGGCTGAGTTATTGACAAAAGTATTATTCCTGATCATGGGCGCGCTACCATAGTCGCAACTTATTCCGCCACCGTTGTCGCTTGCCGAATTGCCCTCGAACAAGTTGTTCACAATAGTCGGGGCTACATCACTGCAGCAGAATATGCCGCCTCCGCCATACTGATTCGTCGAGGAATTACCAGTTATCAGGTTGTCTTTGATGGTTACGGAATCAGTATTGTAGACATCTATACCACCGCCGCCCCAGTAGCTTATGTTGTTAGCTATGACGTTGCCCTCAATGAGCCCCGGATCGCAGGCCGATATCCCGCCGCCCCACTCAGATGTGTTACCAGCGATCATATTGTCCCTGATCGTGATCGCCGTCGTATTGTCGCGATAATAGATGCCACCGCCGCCTTCCTTACCATGGTTGTTCGTGATCTTGTTCCCGGCAATGACTGGGGAGCTGCCTTCGCATAGTATGCCACCGCCTAAATCGTTCGGACTTGACCCATTAGCTTTCCCGCCGGTGATTGTGAACCCTCCAATTGTGATGTCATGTACACCATCACAGACGATAACGTGGTACGCGGCGTCCTCCGCATCAAGAATCGTCGTGTCTCGATCCTCACCGACTAAGGAGATGTAGCTCTCCAAGTTGAGCGGGAACGTCTCGCCGTTGGTTGAGGCGGCGTAGGTACCGGCCCCAACGTGCATCGTGACGGGGCTTGCCTCAGAACCCATCACCGAATCAAGGGCATGAGTGATTGTGAGCCAGGGGCTCCCCTGGCTCCCGTTGTTGCTGTCGCTGCCAACGTTGGCATCGACGTAATAGTCCGCCGCGATGCTCACGTAGGCAAGACCAACGACCAAGAGTGTGGAAATCATCA
>CAZKNE010000256.1:0-3951 GCA_964554005.1 uncultured bacterium
ACCTCGTCTTCCACGGGCAGTCTAGCCAGCCAGATACGACCTGTCTTTGAATCTCAAACGGGTATTGTGAGGCGATTGCGAGAAACGCCTGGTTCAGGTCAGATTGTGATTTCGGTTTGCTGTCGCAGACAAGCTCGAGCCATTCGTCAACGCCTCGCCATTGCTCTTCATTGTATGGCAATCTCGATTCGGGCATCATGAAGACGGCCGGTGCGACGTTGTTTGGTTTGTCATCTGTGCGGTTTACGCGGCCCAGTCGCTGGACCATTGCTGGAACGGGTGCGGCGTCCGAGATCAAGAGATCGGCCGAGATGTCGAGCGAGATTTCCGCCACCTGCGTCGTAATTGCCAGCATCCCAGGCTTGCCCTCAGCAAAACCGTTTATGACCGCTCGCTGGCGTTTCAGCCTGTCCTTGTATCGATAGCGGCTGTGGAATGGCTCCGCGGGATGGTTCCTTTTCAATGCCTCATCGAAAGTCTCCATTGCCCGTCCAACTGTGTTGCATATCCACAGCACCTTCTCGCCCCGCTCAAGGGCTTTGCCGGCCAGCATCCAGGCGTCTTCGAGCTTGCCTACTGACAACCGGTATCTTGGGGCCTGCTCTCGCTGCTCGGGACCATAGATGCGCTTGATCTGTCCGCGCAACTGACAGTATCGCTCAAGCGCCTGCATTCTGGCTGGCGGCAGCGTTGCCGTCATTAGCAGGACCGGAGCGCCAGGAAAGGTCTGAAGGAAACGGCATAGGTAGCCGAACACCTTGTCAGAGAGTGCATGAATCTCGTCGAATACGAAGGCAGACCGCAGAATGGAGGGGAAAGCGTATAGCCCACGTCTATAGTTTTCCATCAGACCGAGAACCGTGTGAGCAGTGCATACTACCGCGGGAATAGGCCATGTCTCCAAGGCCTCAAGCTGCATATTCCGGAGCACAAGCTGCGTCTTGTTTCGGGACGGCATGTTCTCCATAAGATCATAATCCACGTCGGCTTTGTAGCTGATGAGTATGGCCTCGAAATCAGGATGGCTCAGATAGCCCGCAAAGCCCTCAGACGCCGTAACCGTCGTCGGGTAGCAGAAAAAGAGCCTCTTCCCCTCTGCGTTTCGGGACGCCCAAAGATAGGCCGCTGCCGTCTTCCCGCTCCCGCACGCCGCTTCAAGCAACACGGTTCGTTCATCTGCCTCAGCAACATCTTTCTGAAAGGCCCAGGGCTTTTTACCCTCCAGTTTCTTATTGACGACATCCTGAAGCTGCTCCTCAGTCAGACACGTGAACAACCGTTCCCGCAGCCAGGACCTGGCGTCAACACCCGCTCTTGGCAGCGCCGAGCCGGCCAAATCGGCGTCCATCAGCGCCGCTTTAAGCGCTGCTATCAGCACCTTCTCGGCCCCGGTGAAATCCCAGTCGAGCTCCCTGTGAGCCTTCTTGAGCAACTGCCCAAATGCACGCTTGCCATCAGTATCACCAAACGTCAGCAACGAGTAATTCTTGTTCCCAAGCCCTGGAACAGGGCTTAAACCGAATGCCTCCGTTCCGAGTTGAAGCAGTCTCCCAAAATCGCGATGTCCCATGAATGCCGTGAAATCCGTGCCTGTGCCCGCGCGTTCTGCTGTATCAGGGAACTTCAGATGGTGTCCAGAGATAGCGAAAAGAACACCGGCCTTCACCCATCTTGGCATCTCGTTCCACAGCCTTTCGAGCAAATCGTCGAGCTCGATTGCTGCAAGGACTAAACTCACCGCCTCATGCCGGACGCCCTGCCTAAATGACCTGTCCTTGGTCCTAAGAATCTTCTGAAAATGCGAGTTTGCCTTACCGAAATCGTGAAGCCACGCCGCCACATTGAGTCCTATTTTCCAATGTTCTGCATCATCCCTACTGCATCCGGTCATCTCCATCAGATAAGGCGCGAGCATCTCGCCAAGGAATTTCGCCGCCTCCATCACCGCCTCCGTGTGCCCCACGAGTGTTTCATTACGGCCAATGGACTCCGGATTGTGCGGGTTCTTGGCCAGCAGGACGTTGGGGCGCTCCATTGGCTACTTCCTGTCAGGCACGAAGATGCCACAGCCGAAGCGACGTCGGCCGCCGATACCGAGCTCCTGGAGACGAATCGAATCCTCGGCAGTGAGCTCATCAACCGCCACCGCATAGCCAACAACCTGTTTGTCCCGTATGCAAATCGTGCGCCTCACAAACGGGCATCGGTCGGGCCCGCTCCTGCTGCGGCCCTCGAATGAAGCCTCGCGTTCCCTGCGAATCAGCCCAACCCGGCCATCGATACCCCTCTCGTCGAGCTGGCGCCTCGCCGCATCCAGGAATGGCTCTGGCTCTAAAAAACCTTTGATCACGACTAGCCGGCTGTAAAGCCTTGCGGCGGGCTTGAGTGCGTATGTGCGAGGCACGCCAACCTGCACCTCATCATCGCCAAGCATAAGTCGCTTCCCGGCCAGCCCAATTGCCTCGCCAATATAAGCTGCGTCCAATCGAAGCGTCAGACGACTGCGGAGCGTCAGGTTAAGTCGGCGATTTCCCGCAAGCCAACCATTTATCGGATGAATACCACTACCCTCCCAAAGGGCAGCCTGTGAGGCTTGGGGAACTCTGTCCGCCGCGGATTGCTGCGGTGGATGAAGCCCAGGCACATGCCTTGCTACCGCACCGAACAGCAAATAACCGTGATCGGCTGGGATTTGTCTTCCTGTAAGGTTAAACGCAAGATCGATTTTCGCCATATCTCCTGCCTCCTCGACATCTATTGACAACGCCAGATATATTGTGCGTGCCGCGTCCGTAGCGATCAGACTGGGTCGTGCGAGGCACGTCAGAGCGCACGTTTCTATCCGCCAAGACTGTCCGCAATCCGTCGTTCAAATCGGCGTACTGCCCACTGATAATGAAACAGAACCTCAAATCATTCAAGATCAAGGGCTTACTTGTTTGCCGCGCAGCTTATCTTTCTGTGAACAACGTACGCTTACGCTTCTTAAAATACAACTCTTTTTAATATGTTATTGTGTTTTGGCCCTGGTCTTCTCGCCTGGAATCGGCGGGAAGGTGCCTGTGGGGTGGCGCGCCTGGTGCGACTCGAACGCACGACCTACGGATTAGAAGTCCGTTGCTCTATCCTACTGAGCTACAGGCGCCAGAAAAGATGCGTCAAATAACATAGTCCCAGCCGCCAACGTTTTCAACGACAGCACCTCGCGAAATGTGACGTTCCACAGCGCAACAGCCCTGCCCTGCGACTCGGCGAGCCGGCAGAAAGGACGTCATCGCGTGGCGCCAGAAGGAGCACCACCGAATCTGGCCTTAGGCCTGGCCAGGGCTGGGGGGCTGCGACTCAGAATCGCTCTCGCCACCTGAGAAGCACAGCCGCTCTATCACCGTGTAAATCGCCCCCTTTGCGCGGAGCTGGCTGCGCATCAGAAATATGTGATCGGCGGTCATGCCATCGACCTGAACCTGGGGCAGAGCCTCAATTGCGGACTTAAGCTCGTCCCTCGAACTTAGGTGCTTGATTCTGGCAAGCGTGATATGAGGCCTGAAGGGGCGTGCTTCCTTTTTGAAGCCGATCTCCTCCATCGAATCGGTCACATCCTTGGAGAGATTGACGAGCTGCTCGACCCCATCCTTAACGCCCACCCAAAGCACTCGCGGGGCGGCATGACTGGGGAACACGCCAACCCCACCAAAAGTCATCTCAAACGGCTTGTGCCTGGCGGCAATGTCAGCAAGCCTCTTGGAGATCGACTCGAGGCGCCCTCTAGTGCAGTCGCCGAGGAATTTGAGTGTGATATGTAGATTATTTGTGCCGGACCAGTTGAACTTGCCTCTGACGTTTTTGAGCAGTTCCGGGACGTGGACCATCTGCTCCCTGATCGGCCAAGGGATCTCGATCGATATAAAGGAGCGGATGCCATTTGACCTTGTTGCTCTCTTAGCGAGCCTT
>CAZKNE010000257.1:0-3950 GCA_964554005.1 uncultured bacterium
CCTCCGATCCTCAAGGAAGGATCTACGTCATGAGTCAGGAGCTTCGGAACAATGTGAGCGTGGAATTCTTCATCTCGTGGTGGGAGGAAGACCCCTCGGTATCCCTTCACGTGCTTGACCTGCATGATATCCTTCCTAACGCCGCTGTCGCCGACTATCCCCAATTCGGGCCGGACGGGGTCTGCTCTTTTCTTGTCCGATACCCGATTAGCGGTCACACCGAATACGCCGTGTTGGCCCTTGACCCAGCATCCGGAGAACACCACGTTTACTTCGGCGCGGATTACCCACTTCTCAACTCCGCAATCCGTTACTTCCACGTAGACTCAATGAACGTCAAATGGTTCGGGACCGAGGATGGCCTTGTGCGTTTCGATGGCGAGACCTGGATGCGCTACACGACTGAGAACAGCGGACTTCCCTACAATCTCGTCCGGCAGATTGTGTATGACGAGGCCGACGACGTTTACTACGCGGTCTGCCAGCATTACGACAGCGGGGCTCCAGACTACTACGCGGCATTCGTGGTTCTCTCCAGTGATGGACAGCGAATCGGCCCCCCGTTCGAACTGCCGGATTCCACGAACCTCTGGATACCGACGGTACAACGAGCAGGAGAGATTTGGTATTTAATGCCGTATGTGACAGACGACTTGATCTACTCCTATGATCACACAGAAATAAGGGAGTGGCATCTTCGCCATTGGGTCAATGTTACTGGTGATGTATTCGATTTATACATCGGCCCAACCTCCGACGGGCGCACCTTCCTGGTCACGCGTGAATGCGTGATGATCTGGTAGCGGAGAAGAAGACGATGCAGGTGTTTGTGTATCCGGAGGTAAGATGCAGGTATGAGAATGGCCGGTGGGTGCTGCTGCCGCCTACGGCGGAGCTGCCGCCGCTCACGGAGCTCACGGGTGAGCCGCGACCGGTTGTGCAGCAGATTGTGGAGCAGATTGTGGAGCCGATTGTCGAGCCGATACTCCCCGACGAGAAGGGCGTCTATACAATCGAAGCCGCGCTCTGGAAGCAGTCCGACGGCTACTTCAAGGTTGCGCCCGGCGGCTCCCGCTACGACCCAGCCGGTGAGCTCTTCCCCATGACATCTGAGGTCGATGCCAGCTAACCCCACCATCTCTGCGTGCCTCATAGTTCGGGACGAAGGCGCCCACGGCACACGGGACGCAGATTCAGAGGCCGGGAGCATCGGCTCGCACGCGCCGAGGTTTGATTCGCAGAAAACGGTTATGTATTCCCTCGTCGCTCGTGCCGCTTGCGGTAAAGGCGCTCGGTGAATCCACCCGCTGCAAGAAAGGACTGCTCTAGCTTCTTCAATTGCCTGCCGAGGAGAAAACTTGCCTGTCCCGGATTATTCATAAACGGTGGAAATTGCTTTGCTGGTCTGGTTTTGGGGCAGGATTAGAAGGTCATAACTCCGCAATTCCGCCGTTGCAACGGCTATGGCGGACAAGCCGCGATCATCAATCGTCAAATCCAACCTCGATACGCTTTTTGCTCTCTACGTTTTCTGATACACTCTGTCATCGGGCGACTCCTTTGTGTTACTATTTCAAATAACCCTTTGGGAGCCAGGATAACACGGGTCGCCCCCCCAAAGCTACCCTCATTTATGAATTATCCGGGCTAGGACTCGGCCAGAAACCCGGACTGCACCTTGATGAGCGCGTTTTTGACCTCAGAGTCAGTGTCCTGGAGTTCCTCGCAGAGGGCCTCAAATATGGCATGTGCAAGCTGGTTCCGCTCGGCCTCCAGGTCCTTGATTTTCTCGCGCATGTTGAGGACGACCTCTATGCCGGCGAGGTTGACGCCCAGCTCGTTGGCCAGCCTCAGGATCATCCTCAGCTTCGTGACATCTTCCCGCGAGTAGAGCCGAGTGTTGCCCTCGGTTCGGGTCGGCGCCACGAGTCCCCTTCGCTCATAATGCCGCAAGGTCTGGGGGTGAACGTCCAACATCTGGGCAACAATACCGATAGAGAAGAACTCTTTGCTCTCGTCATCCATTTCTAGCGCCATGTCTCAAAAGCCGCCAAGCGAGGCTCTTGGGTTCTCTGGACTCAACCTGACGAACTCCCTCATCAGCTGCCTCATCTCCTCGCTCATCTTCTTTGGCACGATGATCTTAACCGTTACATACTGATCACCGCGAGCCCCCGATTTGCCAATCTGAACACCCTTGCCTACAAGGCGAAGCGTCTGCCCAGACTGCGTGCCGGGCGGGATTCGCATGTTGGCTTTGCCATCTATGGTCGGTATCTGAATCTTGGCGCCAAGCACCGCCTCAGGCACTGAGATAGGCACCTCACAGTAGATATTCGGGCCCTTCCGAGTGAAAAGGGGATGCTTCTGCACGCTGAAAGTGATGTATAGGTCTGAAACGCCGCCGGGTCCCTCATTGCCCTTCCCGGGTATGCGGATCTTGCCTCCATCATCGATCCCAGAAGGGACCGTCACCCTAATGCGCTCGGTCTTGATCGTTGTTCCCTTCCCGCGACAGTCATGGCACGGGCTGCCAACCCTCCCACTCCCTCCGCACCGTGGACAGACCTGCACCACGTTACCAAAGCCAGCCATCGCGTTTTGAGTTTTTCCTGTGCCCCCGCAAATCGGGCAGGTCGAGCTTGACCCAGGGCCGATCCCAGTGCCCTTGCACACGCTGCAAAGGACCTCTCGTCTCAGCGAGATAACTGCCTTGCGGCCCCTGACAGCGTCCATGAAACCGATCTCCATCCTGTAGTGAATATCCTGTGGCCTTCTGGGCCCAGCTTCGGCCCCCGCTCCGCGACCAAAGGAGTTCTCCTGGCCAAAAATGCTGCTAAACATGTCCCGAAAACTCCCGAAGCCGGAGCCGCGTTTTGCGCCTCGGCCGAACGCGCTGAAATCGAGATTGCTGAAGTCAAAGCCCGGAGCGCCGGCGCCGCCGGTCTGGCTGGCATAGCCCTTCGTGAACATCTCGTGGCCGAGCTGGTCATACTGTTTCCGGAGCTTCTCGTCTGAGAGGACGCGATAGGCCTCCGAGACCTCCTTGAACTTTGCCTCGGCCTTCTTATCGCCAGGATTGACGTCCGGATGATACTTCCGGGCTAATTTCCTGTACGTGGACTTGATCTCTTTGGCTGAGGCGCCACGGCGAACGCCCAGAATCTCATAGTAGTCTCTCATCGTTTGATTCCTACATCGAGCAAAGCCGACCCGAAACTGGCGGAGGCGTTAGCCACCGCCAGCTCTCCGACAATGGCAGGCTGGAAAGCCTGCCCCACACCTAGTCAACTTCCTCGTATTCCGCATCGACCACGTTGTCCTCTGTCTTGCCGCTTGGCTCTTCTTTAGAAGCAGTCTGCTGCTGGCCTGCCCCGGCGTCGGGCTCTTGGGCCTGCTGTTGTTGCTGGGTAGCCGCCTTATACATTGCCTCGGCGATTTTGTGAGATATCTGTGTTATCTCCTCCATCGAGGACCTGATCCGTTCAATATCATCAGACTCCAACGCCTTCTTACCTGTCTCAATCGCCTTCTCGGCCGTGTTCACATCCGCTATCGGGATCTTCTCCTTGTTGTCCCCGATCGTCCTCTCGGTTTGGAAAATCAACCCATCAAGCTGGTTCCTCAGGTCAACCTTCTCTCGTTTCTTCTTGTCCTCATCTGCGTGCGACTCGGCCTGCTTCACCATCTTCTTGATCTCAGATTCGTCAAGACCGCTGGAAGAGGTTATTGTGATCTGCTGCTGCTTGCCAGTCCCAAGGTCCTTCGCAGAAACGTTCACGATGCCGTTCGCATCGATGTCGAACGTCACCTCGATCTGCGGCACGCCACGAGGCGCGGACGGGATGCCAACGAGCTGGAATCTGCCCAGGGTTCTGTTGTCAGGGGCCATCGGGCGCTCGCCCTGAAGCACATGAATCTCGACCGTTGTCTGGTTGTCCTGAGCGGTT
>CAZKNE010000258.1:0-3948 GCA_964554005.1 uncultured bacterium
CAACGCATCCAGATCGTTCCGCGTGCCCGGCCTCGATGACCTCTACTGGCCACGGAGTGCCTTTACTGCGGGCAATCCTGACCTGAAGCCTGAGAAATGCCACAACTACGATGCGGGTTTCGAGCTCCGGATTGAGGACAATGTCCGGCTCGAGGCAGCCTATTTCTTGAATCGAGCCAAGAACCTGATTCAGTGGCAGCCAGGACAGGGCGGCCTATGGTCTCCTACCAATGTGGGCCGGGCGCGGATGACGGGGATCGAGTCGCGACTCGTGGCCTCGGTGTTCAAATGGTGTCGGCTGGAGTTATCGCACACCTACACAGACGCCAAGGACACGACCGATCCGCAGAACACGACACAGCTGATAAGGCGCCCGAGAAACAGGACGACTGCGCTTCTGAACGTCGGTTGCGACAAGATTTCCGGTTCGGTGCAGGTCTCTCGCACCAGCCAGAGCTTCACTACCGCCGCAAACACCCAGTGCCTGCCATCGAACACGCTCGTTGATTGCGGCCTCAAGATGAGGCCACTGAAATCTCTGGCGCTCGAGTTCTCTGTCCAGAATCTCTTTGACCAGTCCTATCAAGTGGTGCCTGACTACGCTATGCCCGGCAGAAGCTATTCGCTAACAGTCAATTTAGGATTTGAGGGGAGGTGATGCTGAGGAAGAGTTCGTGAGTCAAGTCAAGAACTGAACATCAGAAAAGCCGAAAACCTAGCAAACACAGGAGAAATAGAGAATGGCTAAGAAATTCTTGCTTCTTTTGGCAGTGATTGCAATTGCTGGCGGCATCGCGTCCGCTCAAGAGATGCAGCAGGTTACGCTTCACTGCCCAGTCTATCTCACGTGGGCGGGCTTTGACTCGTTCATTGTTGTCCGTAACACGACAGGCACCGATGTAGCCTTCACGCCTGGATTCTGCTTCGATGGACATTACCTAGTTCCTTACACTCTGATAACTGTCCCGGCGCATGGAACCATCACTCTGACCGTGGACCAGTTTTTTGACGCATCCACGTGCGAAAGCGGCTTGATCGGCGTGGAGCTCTCGTATATGGGCCAGCCAGGGGCCATCATGGGCTCGGTCGTCATGTTCCTGGGGAGCATGTCGTTTCAGGTCCCGTTCAGGGATGTGGTTGCGGACGCTTCCTCCTCGCTGCACTCCAGCCTCTACTTGGGTGGCGACTTCATTGACTACGTCTTTGTCAAGAACACCACCAACGATCTGGTTGCTATCGCGCCGACATTCTACTGCAACGGCGCCGCGACGCCCGGCCTGAGCGTCACGCTCAACCCGCATCAGGCTGCGATGGTAAGCGCCGGAGCAGGGCACTTGGGCGACTGCATAGGAGGTGCAGACCTAATTACCACGGCCACGCCGGGCAGCATCGTCGCTGTCAACATCGCCGCCAACCCAATAACCGGCATGACCCTAGTCGAGGAGCTCCTTCCGGGCGTTCTTGGCCTCACCCCACCACCAACATACAACCTCTTCGTGGCCAACGGACTCTCCTACACGCTCTCCGCGGTGAACACTGAGACCGGAGAGGTCAAGGTCAACTTCGCATCGACCGGCGACGTCCCCAACTACCTCGCCTTCCACAACGACAACCTTTACTGCGTCAACTCTCTCTCCAACAACGTGCAGGTCTTCTCACCGGCTACCGGGGATGTGCTGGGCGAGATCGACCTGGACGTCGGGACCAATCCCTGGGCAATGGCGTTCACATCTGACGACAGAGCGTTCGTGACTGGCTACTACACCGATAACGTGGTGATCCTCGATCTGGCAAGTCAGGAACAGACAGGCACGATCGATCTTGGCGAGAACGCTCGCAGCCCCGAGGGCATCTGCCTCGCCGACGGCAAGCTGTATGTCTCAAGCATCAACTACGACATGAGCACCTACTCCTATGGCCAGGGCGTCGTGACCGTCATCGACGCTGAGACCATGCAAATACTCAAGACGCTCCAGACCACCCAGCTCAACCCCCAGGTCATCCAGAGCGACGGCCAGGGCGAGCTTTACGTGCTCTGCACAGGAGATTGGTTCAGCCAGTTCGGCGTGGTTGACGTCATCGACACAGCAACGGACGAGATCACAACTTCCCTGCCAGTCGGCGGCTCTCCGGGCTGTATGGTGATCGCGCCGAACAATTGCGCCTATATCGGGGACGCTGTGGCCCCCAACTTGTATAAGATAGACGTGGCCACGAACACTGTCCTACACGACTCCAGCGATCCGATAACGTTCAGTGGACAGAGCGCCTCGGCGGCCGGACTTGTCGCCTCGAGCGCAGGTTACCTCTACATCTCGTCATTCGGAGACGACACCATCTACATAATGGACTATCGCACCGATGGCATGATACGGATGATATTTTCAGTCGGCGATGGTCCGGGGGCGATGGCGCTCCGCAACTAACATCGCTCGCGCCAGTTTTGCGCTACTCACTAGGGCCGGCCGGCAAAAGGCAGCTACATCCCTGCCGGCCCGCGGGTAGCTTTACAGCGGAGATGACGTGCAAACTGAGGCTCCCCTTTCGTCCGCTTGGTACTCGCCTTCGGTTCGTTCCCGTTTCATAACTCTCATCCTTATGTGGACGCTAAAACCATGTCCCTAAGGCTCAGTAGAGGACCCTGTTTGAATTGTTCTGCAAAAAGAGATGAGTCATGCTATTCCCAATAGACTTGATATGGGTGCCTTCATGTAATCGGACTGTTAAACAAGGGAAAATAAAAAACGGGGAAATGAATTGGATATGGAGACCTGCATAATCAATAGGCCGAAACGAGAAATCGTAGGAAGGTTGAGGATTAGGTCACGGTATTCTGAATTGATTTGACAAGGAAACCGTTATTGGGGATCAGCCGCTCGTGTGTCGATTACGTCAAACGCCATCCCATCGAGCTGCTTTTTCAACCAGCTCAATACTAATTCAAGCCTTGCCTCAATAAATGTGTCAAGGGCATTTTTCGGCATTTCTTCACTTTGTGCCCATTGAAGGAGAATGTCCGGCAGAAGATGGCTCTCCTTGGCAACGTTGAACGAATGCGGCCCCATGTAGTCTTTCAGGTAATCAAGTGGATTTTTATTGCCGATATGCAGGTTCACGAGCTGTGTCAAATACGCGACATTGAGAAGGCTATTCGCGTTCTTTCCTTCATCTCCAAGGGTTTTTTCACAGAAATCCAGCGGGAAGATGTGATGTAAGTTCGGTTTGTCTGTGAGAGTATAGTATACGCTGGTCAGCACCGAGTGATTTGCATCTTTCCAGTCTCTTGGATCTTGGCTCGCGTACAATGCAAGGATCGCCCGAGAAAGCCTCCCGCGAGAGCTGTATGTGGTTTTCCGGAGCCGTTCCCGATCAATCAAGAACCGTTCGAATGCAAAGTCTCCACCTGCCTTTGCTTTATGAAGGTGCTGTATGTGTTCGCCGAGATGGGTTGTGTTGCTCAGCAAATCCTCGTTGTGGAAACTGTAATACCAAAAGTACTTCCTCAGAAGTTCATAGTCTGGATTATCTGTGCCGAAGAAATAAGATGAAAGTGATAGATAGAAGTAGCGGTATGGCACCAGCGCCGGTCCGGGTAACCGGAGATGGTTGTTCAGAAAGTCAAAAGTGGTTCTGATGGCTTTTAGAGCGTCTTCCCAGATGGCTTCTAAATGCTCCGTCCGAAGCACGTTCAAGTATTTATCCGTAATGTTGTGAACACCGGCATCGGGTTTAGTGTCTCGGACCAGAACGGCAAAGATCTGTAGAAGGGTCATGTAGTCAATGGAGGCATAGCGGCTGCCTGCCCGTTCAAGTTCGCGGCGGAAGTCTTCAAACAATCCACGTAGGTAGAACCCGGGCTTAGCCTTCGACTCGGGCCTGAACGTCTTCGCCACGACGATGTCGAACATACTGAGAGGCTGACCTGCCTGGTTGATACGCTCGAAAATC
>CAZKNE010000259.1:0-3947 GCA_964554005.1 uncultured bacterium
CCGTTGCTTTCGACCACTCAGCCATCTCACCTTGCCTGCCAATAACGCTATTTAGCATAGTTCTGTCCAGCATATACATCTACCTGCGCTATTTCGTCTGACGGGCTTAAACGTCTGTCGCACGACACCTTGATACGCACAAGGCCTCAGCCACGCTTCCTGTCAATAGCCCCTGCGATGAGCCGTGAGGTCGTTAGGGCGATGAAGTTTAGGAAGACCGAGATAAAAACGACTGCACGGCCAAAGTCAAAGCCCTTGAACATAAACGAGGTAGCCGAAACGATGAGGGATGCCAGAATCGTTACCTTGAGGATGGAGACGAACTCGGCGAACCGCCTGGTCTCGCTGGGGCGCCGATAGAGTCCAAAGAACAGGCAGGTCATAACCCACAGGAAGACCATCAGCGGCAGCGCCACGATATAGCCGTCAATCGGATTGATGGGGACGCCAAAGGCGTTGGTCAGCCCAGCCCTGATGAAGTAGGCGCCTATCCAGGAGAGCGAGAAGGCGGCGACGTCCGTTATGACGAGAAGGAAGGCCCGGAGCGCGAACCTGACGTTGCCAACCAGATAGCGCCTCCAGAGTCGAGAGGGCTCGAGAATCAGCCGGTATGACCACTCCAGGCCGCTGTTGCACATCCATTTTGGAGCGCGACTTGTCCTCCCTGAAACGTATTCCAGAAGGGCGCCCACGCCCCAGCAAAGCGGAACGTCTAGGCTGTCGATATGCCGCCTGATCCAGACCTCCTGCCTCGGGACGCTCATACCCACGAGTAGAATATGGGGCTTGGCAGCCTTAATTCGTGAAATCAAAGCTACCTCCTGCGCCTCGTCGAAAAAGCCGCTTTCTGTGCCGACTATCTGGAGTTTCGGGAACTGGCCGTGAAGCTTTTCCGCCGCAAGATGTGCAACGCCGGGCTCGGAGCCGAGCAGAAAAAGCCTGAACCCCCTCCGTTCGCTCAACTCGCAGACCTTGTCAAAGAAGTCCGCCGCAGTGAGCCTTTCAGGGAGAGTGGTGCCAAACAGTTTCGAGGCCCAGACAACCCCCATCCCATCAGCATAAACCAGGTCAGCCCCGTCAATCGCCTCTTTGTACGCAGAATTGTGGTAATACTGGTTGACGCAGTCAACGTTCACGTAAGCTATCTGGTGGCTCTTGCCAGATGAGGACGCGAGACGCTCGATCGCGTCAAGCAGCATGTTGAGGGTTAGAATGTCTATCGAGATTCCCAGGACAGTGGCTGTGTTTCGCATCAGAAGCGTGCCTTACTCATGATGAGCAAAGCTTACGAAAGCGGTGTCAGATGTCAAATCCTGACGGATTCGCGATGGGAGCTCGTGGCGCCCAGTTCTGGAGGGGTGTTTCCATCTCATCTGTCTCAATCTGGCGCTAGCTGGGACTATTAAAGCGAACCAATCTCCAGATTTGCTAAACGAATCACCAGATTCTCCGATACTTTGAGCATGAGCTGGTCATCGGAATCTTGGCGACGTGGGCACATGTCGAGGATGGTTGCACTTGGCGGTCTTCATTCACGCTGAGGCAAGAGCGATGTTGAGTAAGCTCGGAAATCTCCTCCCAAGTGTGTGCCTATGAGGGGACGCATGCTCATAATCGGATTGTGGCTGTCGCTCGGCCTATGGGTCGGGGAATCGCTGCTCGACGCCTACATTTTCTACCACGGGCAGCTCGCCGACCATCTGTTTCCAACAAACCCTAGTCAGCTTTGGATGCGTTGCCTTTCGGCTGGGATAATCATCGGTTTCAGCGCTTACGCCGATAGGATAATCCACAGTCGCCATGAGGCCGAAACTGCCCTTCACGAGTCTGAAAACAAGTATCAAGAACTCGTTGAAAACGCCAATAGCGTTGTGATGCGGATGTCTCCCGGCGGGAAGATCATCTACATGAACAAGTTCGGGTTGGACTTCTTCGGATACTCGGAAGATGAGCTTATCGGCCAAAACATGATCGGATGGATAGTGCCCAAGACCGATTTGTCGGGGCGCAACCTTGCAGCAATGATCGCGGACATCGGCGTAAGTCCCGAGCGATACATAAATAACGAGAACGAGAACGTATGCAAAGATGGCTCGAGGGTGTGGATCTCCTGGACTAATAAGGCAATATATGATAGCCGCGGCGAGATCGGGGAGGTCCTCTGCATCGGCAACGACATCACTGAACGTAAGCAGGCAGAGGACAATCTTGGGCTCGCCCTCCAAGAAGTTCAACAGATGTCTCTCATAGATCAGCTAACCGGTCTCAAGAACAGGCGAGGCTTCATGACCCTTGCCTCGCAGCAGGTGAAAGTAGCTGAACGCACTCAACAAAGCTTGCGACTCGTCTTCGTTGACCTCGATGGTCTGAAGTGGATTAACGATAACCTCGGCCACAACGTCGGAGACCAAGCCATCATTGAGGCCGCAGACGTTCTCCGAGAAACCTTCCGCGATTCGGACATAACCGCTCGCCTCGGGGGAGATGAGTTCGCCATCCTTGTGATCGATGTATCACCCAATGTGCCGTTTTCTACTTACCGGATCGCAAGGACGCTCAAGAAGCACAACTCGCAGGAGGACCGCCGATATAACCTCGAGATGAGCGTTGGCGTTGCGTCATACGACCCTAAGTCGTGTTCATCCATCGAGGCGCTTCTCAAGCGTGCAGATGAGCTCATGTACGCGGAGAAGCGGAGACGGAAAGCAACGCGTGGGCGCCCCGCCCGCGAAAGAAGACCACGGGCTCACGAACTTCCTGACGGCTCCTCACAATTGATCATCTGAGCTTGCGATGCTGAGGCTCTCCCATAAGCCATCTCTGTGGTTGATTTCCTTCAAGCACTTGAATGAGCGCTAGGTTGCCTGTAATACTTCCGGCGGAATGGGAGTGAACTCAAAGAAACCAACCATTGACAAGCTCTTGCGCGGTCCGACTAGGAGCCACCCGCGTAAGCGGCCACGCTGGCGGCGGGCAAAACTGACCCTAGCGAGCGTCATGCCCGTTTCAAGGTTCATACTGCTGTTGCTTGTTGTCGCTCTAGCCCTGGCGTGCGCACACAACCAGGGCATCGATAAGCAGGCAAAAACTCTCGTGCTGATCCCGCGCGAGCAGGTCTCGCCTGCACTAATAGCGATTCGGCCAGCAGCAGCAGGCGAACCGGTTGAGGACCTGGGGCGGCCTCGCGTCGCCCTGGTCTTAGGTAGCGGCGGCACACGCGGGATAGCGCACATAGGCGTTCTTCGGGTTTTCAGGCGAGAGCGCATCCCCATCGATTTTGTTGTAGGTTCGTCGGTCGGGTCCATTGTGGGTGCCTTGTTCTGTTCGGGAATCCCGCAAGATAAGCTCGAGCAGATCGCCATTACCTCTAAAAGAGCAGATATATTCCGTTATATCATATCCAAGAGCGGCGTAGTCGATGGCGCCAGAGTCGAGGCCTTCGTCAACAAGCACATAGGTCGGCGTTTTTTCGAACAGCTCAAAACCCCGCTTGCAGTCGTCTCCACCGATATTGAGACGGGACAGGAAATAGTCATTGCGCGTGGAGACGTTGCCAGAGCGGTGAGAGCGAGCTGCACGTTCCCTGGGCTTATGGTGCCCATGAGAGCAAACGGTAGGATGCTCGTGGACGGTGGTGTTGTGGACAAGCTGCCAGTTACTGTTGCTAAAAATCTGGGCGCGGACATAGTCATCGCGGTGGATGTTGCCGCAGACACAGATCACGTCAAACTAACAAACATGGTTGACGTGCTCGTTCAGACGCTCAACATAATGGCCAGGCGAATGACACTGGGCGAGGCAAAGCGGGCGGATGTTCTCATAAGGCCGCAAGTGGGCCAGCTGTGGATGCTCGATTTCAAAGATGCTCAAAAGTGCATCGACGCGGGGGTTGACGCGGCAGAAAAGGCCTTGCCCGCCATCCGGACACTTCTGAACCAAGACCACAA
>CAZKNE010000260.1:0-3933 GCA_964554005.1 uncultured bacterium
GTTCTTCAGGAAGTTCTTCCTTAAACACATCTTTCTATTCCTTGACAAGCAGGACTTCGACAACGTCATCGATGCCCTGTCAAAGGAGGGCATGAGCCGAGCACTGAAGCAAGCGCGAGCAACGCTCATCTCTCAGGCCGGCCTCGTCCAAAAGGAGTTCATCAAACACGACCCGCTCAACCTTCGGAGGTTCATGTTCAAATACAGCCCAAAACTCAAACAGGGCCTGCAACTTGACCTCATTGACGGTTACTACTTCTCAGCCGACCACAAAATGGGTTTCGTGCTCATCTATCCGACCAAGAACCCTCAGGATTTGGATTTCGACCGGGCGCTGCTGGGGAGCTTGCGAAAGAGCGCGGATGAGACTTTCAGATGGCAGGACAATCTTCACGGGTGGGCGATGGGCGAGGCAGCTAAAAGGCTCTCGATTTCGTTCACTGGCCCCCATGCTATCCTGTTTGAGGAATGCGGACAGATCAAACATGACACGCTCACAACGCTCATCAGCTCCTTCGTGCTCGTTATTGTGCTCTTCGTGGTAGCTTTCCGCAGCACGGGAAGTCTCTTGTTTGTGGGCGGGCCGCTACTCTCCTCCCTAGTTTTCACACTTGCCCTATGCTACGTAACGCTGGGCTACATCAACATCTTGACCATCGTGCTTGTGGTCTCGGTCGTCGGCCTGGGAATCGACTTTGCAGTGCACCTTTACAGCAGGTTCGTCGATGAGCGCGCCTCGGGCAAGATGGCCGCGGAAGCGTTGAGAATCTCATATACCCGGACCGGGGCCGGAACTCTTGCCTGCGCAGCGACTACGTCCTTGGCCTTTCTCAGCTGCGGCCTATCGCGGTTTCAGGGCATAAGACATCTGGGGCTGTTGGCGGCGGCAGGAATCGTCATCTGTCTCTCCACTACGTTCTTTTTCATGGGAGCAGTTCTGAAACAGCATGAACGCCTCGGGCGACACAAAGTCAATACCCCCAGGGCCGCATCTCTCGGTCTGACCAAACTTGCCAAACTAGTGTCCAATCACCCAGGCCCCATCATCGCAATATGGACGATACTGACCCTCCTGGCTGCCATCAGGGTCTCTCATGTCAAGTTCTCTGAGGACATTACTAAACTGAGGGCGAAGACCTCCCAGGCAGCGCGACTTCAGACCCAGATAAGCCGTGAAATCGGCGGGAGTTTCAAGGACTGGATCGTCTTCAAGACTGTCCCGGACAGCAAGGCCGCCCTGAAATTCGCAGAACACGTGAAGGCCAAGTCAGCCCCTATGATCGCCGATGGGACGCTTGCCGCCTCGTCATCACTGCTCGATTTCGTGCCCTCGCTTGCAAGACAGCAGGAGAACATAAGGCACCTCGAGCGGGCCTCCGGCAAGTTGTCGCCTCGGGCAATTGCTCCGGCCTTCGAGGCTGCTGTTGAGGGCAGCGGGCTGAGAATGACCGATTTGTATCGAGAGTATATCAACCAGCTGGCGGCATCTCTTTCGGTTAGAAAGCCGATCGACCTGCGCGATCTTACGGCCGACAGGTCCGTCAGGAGACTGCTGAGGCGGTTCCTTGAGGCAGACAACAGCGGCCTGAGCATCGCCTGCTACGTCTCCCCCGCCAAACTGCTGTCCGCCAAGCGTGATACCCTGGCATTTGAGCGTAAGCTCCGAAAGCACTTCGGCAACGCCCCGTCCATCGTCAGCACCACATATCTCACTGCCGTTCTGAAGGACCTGATCGTGCAGGATATATGGCTTATAGCGATCGTGGCCGCGGTCCTCGTGCTCGCGGTTCTTCTCATGCAATTCAGAAGCCTTTGGGTTGCCCTCATCGCAATCGTCCCACTTGGCTCTGGCACCCTGATGATGCTTGCCACGGCCTCAATGCTCGGCATCGACCTCAACCCCGTCAACCTGTTCGTCGTGCCGATGATACTCGGCATCGGGATCGACGACGGAATACATCTCGTCCATCGCTTTCTCGAAAAGAAGGCTCACGCTCAAGACGCCATTGTCGGGACAGGAAAGGCGCTGGTCTTGACCTCACTAACGACGATTCTCGCTTTCGGCACACTCGTCTTTGCGGGGTTCGAGGGCCTTGTTCAAGTTGGCATCATCACAATACTGGGCGTGGGATTCTCGCTACTTGCGTCGATAACGTTTCTCCCCGCGCTTCTCGTTCGGTTACCACGTGTGGGTCGTCCGTTGAACGTGCGCCAAAAGATCGAGGTTGGCCACGGGTAATAACGAGATGACAGTCATAACTGCGAATGGGTTCGAGCAGATTGACGATGAGCGTTTCGTGTATTTTCGCTCTTCACGGCTGCACGAGCTCGGTGTCAAACATCTTTTCTCAACTCGCATCAGCGCCCGAGGCGGCGTTCGCACGGATTTCGACGTAGGCTTTAGCAGCGGCGCCGCCAAAGAGACGGTCCTGGAGGCGAGTCGCACTGCTTGTGACATACTAGCCGCCGACCTCTCCGGACTGACAGTGGCCAGACAGGTGCATTCCGGTCGTGCGGTGGTAGTGGACAGAGATAACGTCGGACGAGGCGCACGGTCCGCAGAGGACGGGATACCCGATGCGGACGGGATGGTTACGGAGGCGCCGGGCGCCTCGCTTCTGGTCCTCACCGCCGACTGCCTGCCCGTTCTCATCTATGATCCTGCAGGCCGAATCGGGGCATTTCACGCGGGCTGGCGGGGGGCCCTTGCAGGCATCGCCCGGAATACTATCGACCTGATGGTGAACCGGTTCGGTTCCACGCGCGCCGACCTGATCGCGGTCCTCGGCCCCGCCATTCAGAGGTGTTGTTTTCAGGTTGGTCGAGACGTCGCAGACAGGTTCATGGCTGCCTCGAGGCGCTGCCGCCGAGAGGTAGTCCAAAGCGACAATGGGCGGTTTTTCGTTGACCTGCCAGCGTTCGTCAAATGCGAGCTCATTGCCCACGGGCTCGCCCAGGAGAACGTCGTGGACATCGGGCTGTGTACATCTTGCCTGCCCGAGCTGTTCTACTCTTTTCGCCGCGACGGGCGCCTCGTAGGCTCAATGGGGGCGATGATAGCTCTCGGCAGGTGAGGCTGAACGTCGAGAGAGCGCGGCAGTCCGGCCAGCCGTCATCGCAAGAAAGGCGTCCAGATGTATTGAAATCGCACTATTGAAGCCGGAAACATTATGATATATTTAAGGTGTCCATTTATTATGATGTATTTACAATGTGTATTAGTTTATTGAAACAGAAGGAGGCAAAGAGATGAAAGCAGCTATTGTTGTGTCCGTCATTATGGCGGTCTTTGCCGTGCTGCCAATGGCAGTTCTGGCGGAGCCAACCATTACCATCTCCACGGATTTCTCCATGTATGAATCCGGCGACACTATCGAGATTAGCCTCTCGGCGCACAACTACGCTGAAGGAATGTCAGTCGCGCTTTACGTGGGGTTGCTGACGCCTGATGGCGGCCTCTATACCCTCAGCCCTTATGGCGAGAGGGGCTGGACAGATAATATCGAGGCGTGGATTCCTGACATATACGTGCCGAGCCCATTCAACATGAATCGGACGCCGCTGTTCTGGTTTGACGTTCCCTGCCCAATGCCGCCAATCGAACAATCTGGGATGTATAACTTTGCTTCTGTTCTGACGCGTGTGGGAACGTTCGACGACTGGGTCTGCAATGTGAGCTTTGCGCCGTTCTCGTTCGCTAGCGGCAGTAGCTTTCATGGCGGTAATGTAACGAATGATATGACACTCTCGGGAGAGATAGAGCTAACTAGCGATGTTGTGATACACGAAGGCGCAGTCCTGACCATACTGCCAGATACCACGGTGCGCCTTGCCAATGACTGTGGAATAAAGGTCTATGGCGGATTGATAGCCGAAGGCGACAGAAAAGATTCTATCGTCTTTAAGCGACTCAAGTCCAATGAAGCCTGGGAG
>CAZKNE010000261.1:0-3921 GCA_964554005.1 uncultured bacterium
TGTGACGGTCGCCTTTTCTGTGTATAGCGCTCTCAACGGAGGAAATTATTGTCTAGTCAGCTGATACTCTGGGCTATTGTCATCGGGTATATGGTCTTCGTGTTCATCAAGGGCGTGCGAAAAGCAAAAGAGGTTGGGAGCACCGACGACTTCTTGGTCGCTGGGCGCAACGTCGGTTGGTTCTTTCTCTTCTGCACGATGGGCGCCACCGTCATCGGAGGCGGGGCCTCGATCGGGGCGATCGGCAAAACCTACGATTGGGGCATCCTAATGCTTCTGGTCTCAATGGGATGGTATATCCATTTCATTTTCTCGGGCCTGGTCGTAGCTCCAAAGTTCCGAAAAGCGGAGCTCTACACGGTGGCGGGTTATTTTGGGCACCGTTTTGGTGAGGGCCCGCGATTCTTGGTTCTGATTCTCTCTCTTCTGTTCTCAGTCTTCATAGTTGCCGCACAGATGGCCGCATTCGGCTGGGTTCTGTCCGCGATCCTACCCCAGTTTGCGGAAACGCAGAGCATTCTGAATTGGGCGATACTCATCGGTGGCTCCATGGTGGTGATTTACAGCACGGCTGGCGGGCTTCTGGCGGTAATTCACACTGACGTGTACCAGTTTGTCGTGCTTATGGTCGGTTTTGTCGTAACGCTTGCCGCCTGTGCGCCGACGATTATCCTGCACTGGGATGGCGTAACGGATATGATCAAACCTGAATTCTTTCAAATGGAGGGTGGCAAGGGGTGGTTATTTCTCATAACAACCTTTCTTGCTTTCCTTCTGGGCGAGACGTTCGCGCCCGGCTACGCGACGCGTTACTGCGTCGGCAAGAATATCAGGCAG
This sequence comes from uncultured bacterium, assembly GCA_964554005.1. Taxonomy (GTDB): domain Bacteria; phylum B130-G9; class B130-G9; order B130-G9; family B130-G9; genus B130-G9. The sequence goes on from CAZKNE010000261.1 coordinate 838, forward strand.
ACAAAGATAGGCATTGCCGGGGTTGGGTTCTTTCTGGCGATCGTCTTTCCGGCGGTCCTGTTTTTCATCGCACTCTACGCTAGGATGCATTTCCCTGAAATCGAGCCCCAGCAGGCGCTGCCGATGGTCGTCAAGCAGCTGAACAACCCCGTCATCGGCGGGATGATAATCGGCGCACTGCTGATGGCTGTAATGTCATCCGCCGACTCGGCCCTCAACTCCTCCACGGCTATCTTCGTCAAGGACCTCTTCGAGCATCAACTTGGGTGGAAGGACAAGGGAGATGGGAAGATGCTGAGGCTTGCCCGTATCTGCTCTGCCGGCCTGGGAGGCGCGGCCATACTGGTCGCAATCCTTTGGTCAGACATCATCGGTCTATTACTGTTCACTTATCATGCTTGGGCGCCGGCAATCATCCTCCCAGTGGTTGTAGGTGTGCTGTCTAAGAATCGGTCCAAGAGACTCTCTAGGGACATCTTTGTCACGATGCTCGTGGCGACAGGGGCAACACTGGCCTACCGAGGCCTCCTCTTCCTGAACGCCAGGCTGGACTGGGCGCCTCTTGGCAAGGCCGCGTATGAATTCATGAACACTTTTGACCCATCTGTCTTTGGCGTTGGGGTTTCTTGTATAGTTTTTCTGGCCCTCAACCTATTCCTCAGACGTAAGCAAATGTCGGCACGCTAAGAGACAACCGACGGGATTGTATTGACGCGCTCAGCGAGGCCCCAGGGGGATACCGGCCGGTCTCAGATTTGGGGCCCGGTGCTGAGATGAATCAGCCTGTCCCTGCTCTGGCGCATCTTGTGAGCCCGCCCCTCATCTAAAGGATTGGTCTTGGGCAGAAACTTTTTCGAGATGTGCAGTAACGCCACGTCTGAGTGCACGAGCGCAAATCAGGCTAAAACAGCGCAACAGCTGGCAGAACGCCCGTATCGTGCAGAAGGTTGACCACGATCGCCAGCGGGATTAGCAGCAAGAACAACGTCGATTCCCTGATCGTCCGAAGCACCGCGCGCTCCTCGATCGCCATCACACCATCCTTCCAGGCGCCCCGGCGGTACTTCCAGATGGCAGGGAGAAACCGGGGCGTTACCATGCGGTATCGGTCGTATTCTGCGCCGAACTTCTTCGAGAGCCTTCGCTCTTCTCTCGATATGACCGCAAAGTAGTAAAGGACGAACAGCGGAACCATAAAGACGAGCAGAAGCAGGTTCTCAAACGCGGTCGCGACGCCCAAGCACAGAATGCTGCTGAACGAATAGAGCGGGTGCTGCATCATTGAATATGGGCCGGCAGATGTCAGCTTCTTACTTTTCCTGCCGCTGATATACAGAATAGCCCAGATTCGCCCGAGGCCACCCACGATTATCAACGCCGGGCCTAGGACCTGCATGACATAGCACGTCACGGAGTCGTCGGAGAAAGAATGCCGCGTGAAAAGGATCATGGGCACCAGCACAATGAGCGCAAGCCTCGACACACCGAGGCGATGTGTTATCAAGAACTTGGCTATCGTTGATCTGCGCTTGGGCGCCTCGCGGCGACCCAGTGTGACCGGGCCCTGATTCACCCTCACCTCATCCCGTAGCTCACAAACCAATCTGTCATTGATATTAGCATTACCACAACACCGCAGTGCAAAGCAATGCTCGTTCGCCAGCTCCGCGGCGCATGGGATTTCTCGTTGTGATAATTTCAACTCAACTGCAACATGCTCATCACCACCGGTTCTTGATCTTTTTATGCTGCCAGGTATGTTTATTGTCTTGTGTCCTGAAGTTCCTAAGCCATAAGTTCACGAGAGGTTGGATAGCCTTGCAGGTAAAAGCTGTAACCGTCAGATTGCGCCAGATGGGCTCATTCGAGCAGTGTGTTTGTCGCCACCTGTGGCTCGACCGTGGCGATCGCTGCGTTGTCGGCTCGAAATGGGGAGAGCGATTTGGCCAGGTCGTTTCTGGCCCCCAAATGACCGACCCCGAAAAACTCGCCTCAGACCGATGGGAAGTGCTGCGCCTCGCGAAAGATGAGGACTTCAAGAAAGTTCTTGAAATCGAAAAACTGGAGCGAGAGGCGTTCGAGGCCTGCCGGCAACTGATCAAAACAAGAGAGCTTTTGATGAAGCTCGTGCGGGTCGAGTATGCTTTCGACAGGTCGCAGGCTCTATTCTACTTCACCGCGGAAACGAGGGTCGATTTTCGCGAGCTTGTTCGCGACCTCGCGCATCAGTTTCGGACAAGGATAGAGCTCAAACAGGTCGGCGTGCGGGATGAGGCGAAAATACTCGGGGGCATAGGCTATTGTGGACGGGAGCTTTGCTGCAAGGCGTTTCTCCATAACTTCCAGCCAGTCTCCAAAAAAATGGCGCGAGACCAGAATCTGACGCTCAACCCCTCCAAGATCTCTGGAATATGCGGCCGACTACTCTGCTGCCTGGTCTATGAGGAGTCCATGTACGAAGAGCTGAGTCGCGGGATACCGAAGGAAGGTGCGGCCATTGAGACGCCTTCTGGCCCTGGAAAGATCAAGACCGTCAACCCTCTCAAGCAAACGGTCGATGTTCAGCTCGCCTCGGGAACGACTAAATGCTTTGAGGTCGCCGATATCAAGTTGGCGAAAGCGAATGGCGCGCCGGAATCCGCGATAGAGCCTGATAATAGCGGAGGCAATGACGGGACATCTCGCTCCAATTCCGACGGACAATAGCTTCTGCCAAAACAGCTATTAGCCTTCGCGGGCTTGAGGCTGTCCAATAGGTCTCTTCGCGTTTGAAGTTGGGGGAGGCGGCGCGTGTGAAGCCTGGGCCTGGGGCGCCTCGACATCACTAAAGCGACTTTTCGTCTGTCTGCGCTATTACAATAACGTGCTCATCCAGCCTGGTGAGGCTGTCTAATAAATCGGTTTCAACGGGGATGGCGCAGCGGGGTATGCCATACGTAGGGGCAGGCCTTGTGTCTGCCCGAATATATAGATGGGCGGAGACAAGCCCCGCCCCTACACAACCTCAGACCCGACTTATTGGACAGCCTCCTGGTGTCAGGGGCTTCGGCGATGTTGCCAAGCATCATTTCAATCGGGACGAAG
>CAZKNE010000262.1:0-3670 GCA_964554005.1 uncultured bacterium
GACTCGCTGTCGGCGTCTCGCTGCTGATAACGGCCGTTCTGTGCGCTGCATGGGTGCAGACCGCCCAGCTTCACTACTACTTCGAGGAAGGGAAATCGCTCCACTACGAGCTCGAGGCGCAGGCCTCGTTGGTCTCGGTTACCGAGATCGCCGTGCGGGGGCATCTGACATTCCGGTGTCTTGGGCACGAGGGCGACCGCTTTGCTCTCGAGGTTTCGTTGCGAGACCTCGTCGTTACGCGCAACGGCAAGCGAATTGGCCACGGGGCAGCGCACGGAACCCAGGCGACGGTCCAATTTGAGATGTCTGAGCGCGGAGAAATAGCTTTGCGGGAGCCAGCGTCAGATGCCCAGTCTCAAAACCCAGCCAACATGGTGCTCGAGGCGCTGCTGGAGACGCTTCCGCGACTGCCGGCTGGCCCGGTGAGTCAGAACGACAGCTGGACAACGCAGTCAAAAGAGCCCGCGGTCCCGTTTATTGCGGAGCAGGGCGGGCAAATGCTTGTTCGATACAGGTGTTCGGTCGAGGAGATTCCCATACTGTTCGGAGGGCCGGTCCTGAGTCTCTCGTCGTCGTTTGAGGGCGAGGCCGGAAGCGGCGCCTCGAGCCCGGGCGTTTCTGGACGTGGGAAGGGCAGGGTTGTTTTCTGTGCCGATGGCTGCACGATAAAGAGCCTTGTGTACGAGACTCTGGCGCGGGTAACCTTGCCGGAGCATCATGCGGGAAGCCGCAAAGCGACCTACCGGATGCGGCTATCGGTCAATCTCGTCAAGTAGGGAAACAAATAAGGTGAAAGTCGCTCTGTTCGCTGTTCTGCATCCAATTCGCTCAGGTGTAGCCAACTACTGCCATAACCTGCTCCCCAAACTCAAGGAGCTTGCCGAGATCGACATATTCATCGACGACTACGCCCCGGACGACGAGGCCATAACGTCTCAGTTTGAGGTCACGAACTACCTGCGTTTTGAAGAGCGACACGCCAGCCAGAAATACGACGCCATCGTATATGAGCTCGGCAACGACCTGCACTACAAGTTCATGTATCACTACATCTTCAACTTCCCCGGAATTGTCGTCCTGCACGATTTCAACCTGCACCCATCCAGGGCCAGTATGCTCCGAGCATCGGCCGACGAGGAGACCTACCGGCGGGAGCTCGAGGACTGTGTCGGCCCAAAAGGTTCCGAGATCGCGAGGCTTGTCTGCGCCGGGGAGCAGTTCAACCCGCTGCTTGACACGTTCCCGATGAACGAGAAGGTGCTGAGGTCCAGCCGAGCAGCCATTGTTCACAACCCCTACGTCAAGCGCCTCGTTCAAGAGGTGGCTCCGGAGACGTCCGCCTATCTCGTCAACATGGGTCTGCCCGAGCCGGGAAAGACTCTGAGAAGGGCGGAGGCGCGAAGGAGGCTGAACTTGCCGGCGAGTTCGTTCATTGTTCTCAACCAGGGCTTTGTTGGGCCTCATAGAAAGCCCGAAGTCGTCCTCGATGGCTTCGCGCAGTTCGTAAAGAAGCATCCCAAATCGATGCTCGTATTCACAGGCGACCCCGATCCGAGAGTTGACCTTGCCCAGATGGTCAGCACTCGCGCTTTGACCGAGGCAGTCCGGTCGGAGAACTATGTCCAAGACGACGTTTTCCACACCTACATCGCTGCCGCAGACGTAGTTCTGAATCTCAGGACGAACGCAATCCGCGAGACTTCCGCAACGATGTTGACCGCGATGTTGCTTGGCAGACCAGTGATCGCCACGCGGCTTGCACATAACTGCTACCTTTCGCCCGGCATTTGCCTCTTCGTGGAGCACTCGCTCACAGAGGCGGACGACCTTGCGGCGCGGCTGGAGGAAATCTGGTCTAGCCCCAAGCGGGGCGAGGCGATTGGCAAAGCTGCCAGGGCTTACGTGAGAAGTAACCACAGCCTCAAGCAGGCGGCCCGTGGCTACAAAGCCGTAATCGACGCGGTCGTTGCGCAGCCTGAAGAGAAGGTGAGGAAGCCCAGATCGCTCCAAGAGCGGCTGCCCTGGCTGGCCGAGGAGAAGGCGAGGCTTCTGAACGAGATATGCGCTCCTGAGCATCGCGAGCAGGTGGGCGAGGTCTTGCGGGAGGCGATGTCAGACCTCGGGCTAGGCAAATAACCACAGAGACACCAAGTTTCACAGAGCGAGCCCACGTTTCTTTGTGCAATATCCCTTTATGTTACCCACAAATATCGATATTATTACGCTGGCAAGTTAATGGGACCGGTTGAGTTGGCCTTGACCGGTGGTGCCGCAGTCAATAGCCTTCGTGCTGGTTTTCTGTTGGGTGGACAAGACAGATAAGGAGAAACTATGTCGGTAAACACAAAGGTCTATCATTTTCTCACATCGGTTGAATGGACGAAAGAGCATCAGGGCCTTGCGCACGTACCCGGCAAGCCGAGCATCCCGGTAGCCTGTCCACCAGTTTTCTGCAAGGGCAGCCCTGGCGACATGTGGAGCCCCGAGGAGTTCTTCGTCTCCTCTTACGAAGTCTGTGTGCTGCTCTCCTTCATATCCCAAGCCAAGCGCAATCGAGTGAGGTTCACATCCTATACGAGCGAGGCGAAGGGTAAGATCGAGTTCGTGGACAAGGAGCTGATGTTCTCCCAGATCACTTTGAAGATACGCATCGAGGTCCCCGAAGACCAGAACGCAGAAGATGTCAGGAAGGCGCTCGCCGACTCTAAACAGCGGTGCCTCATCTCCGCGTCAATGAAGACAGCGGTCAAGATCGAGGCTGAGATCGTTAACGTTCAGCCCGCAGTGTGAACGGGAACAGCGACGCCTCGCCCACAATATTGAACTCGCCCGGTGTTGAAAGGGCAGCGGCGAAGAGGAACTGACCCGAAAGTCCTCCGGGCACGCCCAATGTAACAACAGGACTCGGCCCTATGGAATAGCCTTGCGGCAGAGAAAGGTCTGTCTGATACGGGAATATCCCGAAATCAATCCGGGTCGGAGATATGCACAGGATAGCCCCGTCCGGCATGACAAACGCGACATACACATCGACGGTCGTGTCTGGTCCGGAGTTTTCAATTCCGACAGAACCAACCAGCAGGTCGCCTGGGGAGAAAGAATCGTGATTGAGCGAGCACTGAATCGTGGGCACTTCCCCGCTCGTCAGCGGATAGTGGTAGCCCATATCCACAACGCCAGTGTCAGGTTGCTCGTCGGTCCTCGTCGTGAGTTCATTCAGCCCGAGCGCCTCGGCCGTGTCGCTCCCCGCATTGATGCAAGGGCAGTCGTCATCCTGGCCCGCCGCTGTGCATGATAGGTAGTAATCGCCTAGTGGGCCGGTTACGAATAGCGGGTCGTCCGAGATATTGCCCTCGCCCGAGTATCCGGTCTGGACGCAACTGTAGCTAACGGTTACGGAGCCGCCTAGCATTGTCTGGATATCGCTGCCCTGGTTATCCCAGAAAATGCTGTCTGACACCTGCGGCGTCGGGCCATTGTAACAGTATATTCCGCCGCCGCCCCACAAGCCAGGTGTGTTGCCAACTACCGTGCAGTTCTTAATGCTGGGTGCGCATTCTCTTTCGTAAGCCTCAAACTCCAGTGCGCCACCTCCAGAAGAGGCAGAGTTATCTGTGAACAGGCAGTTCTCAATCGTTGGGGAGCCATCCATGACGCTGATCCCGCCGCC
>CAZKNE010000262.1:3680-3890 GCA_964554005.1 uncultured bacterium
CTAGCGGTATTCTCTTCGAATGAGCAATCTTTGATCAGACCTTGGGTCCCGCCCTTCGCACCTGCACTCTGTCTGAAATAGGACATCTCGAGCCAGATTATTCCTCCGCCACCGAATGCTGAATTGCCTCTGAAAACGCAGCCCTCAACAGTTGGGTTTACGTTGAGACTATAAAGTCCGCCACCGGCACTGTTCGCACCCTCGGAAGCA
>CAZKNE010000263.1:0-3884 GCA_964554005.1 uncultured bacterium
GAAGTGGTCGCAAGCTGAGTCGCAGTGGGGCCACGTGCGGACAGGCTACGAGCTGGGGGAGCTGGTGTGCAAATGCCACGAGGCAGGGCTTGAGGTGGTTGGGGCAGAGAAATACGGGGCGACGATTGCGCAGGCGCTGTATCAGTTGTGGTATCTTCGCGACCTTTCGTGGCTGTTCAGCAGGAAGTTAGTCTTGCCCCGGCTTCTGATGGAGCTCGCGCTCAGGCTGGACCAGTTGCTTTTCAGAAACCGCGGCTGCGCGATCGCCATCAAGGCCGTGAGGCGATAGCCTCTTTCCGGATTACTGGCTTGTGGTAGCCAATCTGCGTGCGGCGGCTGGGTTGGATGAGTTCTACCCCGGTCGTGGGGAAGTCGCAAACCACACCAGGGAGCTCAAAAACGATCTGAAATCGGATACGCTGAGTCGTCATAGTTTCTTCTCGAAGTCCATCAGGATCTGGCTGGTTATATGTCTAGGGTTGTTCTCGCGAATGCTATGGGCAATCTGAAGAGCATCTCTCTTACTGATCTTGCCTTCTTTAGCTAAGAGGAGGAGTGGCTGTAGGCCCCATAGAATCCGTGTCCCCGTTTTCCTACATTCTCGACGTAACTTCTTGTCATTGGTAAGGCACACAAGATTATGGCGCTTTGCCGTGAGCAAGCACAAATGATCTTGAGATGATATTCCGGACGGCGGTTGACCAGCCTGGAACAGGTCTTCGATGTCAGGTTCCATGATTATCAGACCAGCGTCAGTAAGCTCGTCCTCGTCCTCAATGTCCCTGACTTCTTTGGCAACCGGTTGGACCACATACATTTGACCGATCTGCGAGATCATTGATGTCAGATATCGGATATCAACCTTGACATAATCAATGAGGACATCCGCGTCGAGGAGCATATCGAATGAGCCTCGCCGGTCGCCAATCAAGGCATTGTTTCCCACTCATGGGAGAGAGATTGCATCTCAACACTCCCAATCCCCAGTATTTCTGCCCCTCGCGACATGGATATTAGATTCTTTTCTAGTGCCTTCCGGACAAGCCCACTGAGGCGGTCCTCAACGAAGTCGAGGCTCGCCAAGTGGACGGGCTCGGGCCCCGTCTCTTGAGGCTCATCCTTGAACGCAAGCTTGCGGTGATACTTATGTTGATAGGCGACATAGAAACGAGGCCATATTCCATTGTCGGTCATTCCGAGGTCTATAAGACGGGTCAAAACGGTTTTGTAGCTGACGCGGAATAGCCGCTTGACTTTCAGGACGCGATCGACCCAGTAAAGCCCTGCCGCGTTCCGCCACTCGTGGTCGAATCCGGCCTGGGGCATAAGGAAATGTCCTGCAAAGACGTTGGCCTCATGCTCTTGCTCTTTGTCCTCCTCTTCGCGCGATACGTCAAATGCCTCTAAGTGAAGAAGAAGGTGGGCTAGTTCGTGTGCAGCGGTGAATATCTGCCTTTCAGGAGTGATCTTTTTCCGGGTATTTACGACTACAGCAGGCCCTCCGCTTTCCCCCCCAACAGAAAGACCGAAGAACTGCTCACTCTCACGGCGCATTAGCCGAACCTTGATTCCAGCGCTTTCAAGCAAATCGGCGATGTTGCAGATGGGCTGCATATCATCTAGACCTAGATCTTCACGGCAATCCATTGCCACCTGCTCTGCGCCTCGAGTTGCCAAATCACTGAGCTGAAGCTTATGCAGCGCATAGGGCCTCGTCTCTGAAAGGGCTTCCTCCAAGAAGTTGAAGTCGTCAAGCCAGCGGGATACATCAGCGAGGATACTCTCTCGGATTCTGATTCGTTTGAAAGACCTAAAGCGAACGGCCTGAAGTGGTCGAATAGATGAAAACAAATCCCTCATGTTGATCTCTAATGCTTCCGCAATCGCCGTTATAGTTTTAATCCGAGGTGGGCAGACAGCGGTCTCCAGTTTCTTGACAGTTGCGATGGACAGCTCTGCCCTCTCGGCAAGTTTGCCCTGGGTGAATCTCCTATCATTTCTAAAACGTCTGATGTTACTCGCCAATAGTTCTAGATCCATTATGCCTCCTCTCTTCTATTACAATATACGTCTTGTCGCAAGAATGTCAAGAGGTGTATTATGGTCAGCTTCCGGTCCCTTATTTCAAGCCTCCTTTCCCTGACCGCAACAGCAGTTCCCAAGGAAAGATCACGACCAGAATTGCGGTGGCCGTCTCTCCTGCTTGGCGCAAATGATTGCCATCAAGGCCGTGAGGCGATAGCCTCTTCGCGCATCATTGGGGGTGCGCAATGCCCGCTCTCTGCAGCAAGCACTCCCGCAAGGTCACAAGGTCTGATGGCGGCCGCTTGTTGTCAACCTGCCAATTGGCGATAGCTTTTGCCAGGTCGATATCGTCCGTTGCCTTTTTACGTGCCTTTGGTCTCGTTCTGATGAACGCCTTTGCCTTCCCCAACAGCTCCTTGCCGGGAAACGCCTCAATCCACTTCCCATTATCAAGCGCCCTATGGATGTGCTCCTGATGCTTAGTCAGCAATGACTTGATCTTGGCCTCGTTTAGTGAAGTCTTGGGCAGATCGCAGACATGCTGGTACCATCCGCGGCAAGTCAGGATGTAGTCCAGCGCGTCCTTATGGTCTTTGATCTTCGTCTGCCCCAGACCTCGAGGGAAATCCCTGGATAGGTTGGCGCTCAGATCAGAGAGCGTTCTCTTTGCTGACAGCCACCAATCCAGACTGGTGGCGTGTTTTTTCACCTCTGCCTCTATGTCGTGAGCTTTCTTGCCTCGTCGATTCTCGCTGCAGCCGGCAAGGGCGTGCCAGTCCAGGAGGTAGTTCTCGATCTCGTGCCGAGGAAGGCGGAATACTCTGATTTCCTTGTCATATTTTGTCCAGGTCCCGAAGTTGGTCTTACCGAAATCCCTGTCTCGCACACCGAATACAGACATGTGTCTGGCTACGCGGGCATCCGTAGTTACCGCCTTCACAGTGGGCCCACTACCGGCCACAAGAATCCGAATCCGGTCGTCTGCCCACAACTTATTGAGATAGGCTTCTGTGAGCGCGTCCTCAACCCAAACAATAACTTCGGCTACTACTGCATCGTATAACTCGTGGGCGCCGGCGGCATTGCTCAACGGATAACGGCCTTAGAATCCACCGCGGTGCGAGGGTCCCCTTCGCGCAGGAGAGTGAACCGCTCATAGCTCATGACCGACTTGAGTATATCCCACGAATGCGTCGCAACTATGATCTGCGTCTCAGGCAGAAGCACTCTCAGCGCCCTCATTATCGCTCGGTGCCACTGCACGTGCATGTGTAGCTCCGGCTCGTCGATAAGAACGATCCCGCCCTTGTAGTCGTGCATTGTGAACCAGCCCGCCATCGTGAGAACCTCGATCTCGCCAGAACTGAGCTGATCGACAGGAATGCGTATGCCATTGGTATTCATGAATAGGTCGAAACCTTCATCCGGATTCTCACTTGTGGGCTCGACCGTCAACTTGCGCCCTTTCTCTGGATAGAATATTTGCCAGGCCCTATTCAAACTGTCCATCCGAGGGAATGACGGGAAAGATAATAGGCCGAGAGGGGCGAGGCCTCCGCGGCGGCTCCCCTTATATAGGAAATGCGCGAACTCATTTATCAACATCTGTTTCATGATTGGCAGCCGGTTTTCCTCGGTGGGGGCGAAGTCCTCTCCCTTCCTTCCCGCGGTAATGGGTAAAGCACCCACCAACTTGGGTCCGCGCCAGGAGGAGAGATATACAATAGGTATCTCGTCACGGCGATTGCGTAGAGGGATAGGATAGGAGTCCCTCTCGGATATGACCGGCTTCTTTGTCTTGATTTGGTGATCCCCTTGATATTCTATCTGCCAGAACAAGGTGACGTTTACACCGTCAA
>CAZKNE010000264.1:0-3871 GCA_964554005.1 uncultured bacterium
CTGCATTTGCCCTCATCTTGCTGTGTCATTACGGGACATACGTGCGGCTCGGTGTAGGAGGCAATGCTCGCCATCATCTTGACCGCCTCAATCGGATGCTTGCCGATGGTCGTCTCCTCAGAGAGCATTGTCGCATCAGTGCCATCCAGTATCGCGTTCGCCACGTCCGTCGTCTCCGCCCGAGTAGGTCTGGGGTTTTCAACCATGGAGCAGAGCATCTGCGTCGCCGTAATCACGGGCTTGTTAGCAGCGTTGGCGCACGCGATGATCTTCTTCTGCGCGATCGGCACCTCATATATCGGTATCTCAACGCCCAAATCGCCCCTGGCAACCATCACGCCGTCCGCCACGTCAACGATCTCCTCGATCCTATCAACCGCCTCCTTTTTCTCTATCTTGGCGATAACGGGGATGTGCGATTGCAGCTCCGCCAGGGACTGTTTCGCATCGAGAAAGTCGCTCGCCCGGTGGCAGAACGAAAGCCCTATGAAATCCACCCCGACTCGCGCCGCGAACGCGATGTGCTCCCTATCCTTCGGAGTTACCGCCGGAATATCGAGCGACGGCCCCAGCACATTCACTCCCTTGTGGCTCGATAGTTCCCCTCCCTCCTCGACCACGCAATCGACGTTCGTCCCGTCCGTTCCCTCGACCAAAAACTGGAGAGCGCCGTCCGCAAGAAGTATCCGCTCGCCAGCCTTCACCTGCTTTGCGAACGGCTTATAGCCGATCGATACTCGCTCTTGATCGCCCACAACATCCTCGACGGTGATCCTGAACTTGTCGCCCTTCGTGAGCACGATTGGCTCCTTCTCGAAACCGCCGATGCGCATCTTCGGCCCAGGTAGGTCCATCAATATCGCGATCGGCTTGCCGGTGTCCTCCGCCACCTGCCGAATATCGGACACCACCTGCGAGTGCTCCTGCTCTGTGCCGTGTGAAAGGTTAATCCTGGCTACGTCCATGCCAGCATCTATCAGCTGTGCAATCATCTGTCTGCTGGCTGTCGCCGGCCCAAGTGTACAGACTATCTTCGTTCTTCTCATAAGTATCGTTATCCATAGTTTTGTCGCGGTCGCCCGACTGCCAATCTGCAAGTAGATTCGGATACTACAACCCTACAAGACTGCCAAAAGCTTTGCAAGACCGGCCAACCGAGAAGATCCCCCTCGGCGTTTGCTGAAGACGCGCCGAACGGTGAGGCGAGCATTGCCGTGGCCCCATTGTCAAATGCCCTATGCCCCAGATACAAACCGGATGCGATGGCTGCCTTCAGGCCCGCTTTCCACGATCTCGTCGTGAACTTCTCCGACTGCATCTTCACGCCCGCCCACGCCTAGCGCTCACATTGCCCGTTGCTATCGCTCCTATAACGACGTAAATTCATCTTCTTGGTGTTTTGAGTTACAAAACGTGTCCCGCACACGGTCGGGGGCACAGATAACTTGAACTTCCCTGAAAGGAGGAAGAGAGATGAGAGCAGCAGTTGTTTGTGTGGTTTTCGCACTGGTCTGGGCTGTCTGGACGATGGCTCTGGCCGAACCAAAGGTCACAATCTACACGGATGCTGAGGCGTATCAGCACGGCGATACGATCGGATCAATACCTATGATCTCCATCCCCGCTGGCTCGTTTTTGATGGGTTCGCCGAGTGATGAGCGGTGGCGTGATTCGGACGAAGGCCCGCAACGGACGGTGAACATCTCGGCGTTTCAGATGTCGCAGACGGAGATTATTCAGAAGCAGTGGAATGACGTTATGGGCTGTAAAGACCCTTATTCCACCGGCGATCAGCGCGTTGAGAAAGTAACCTGGTTTGACTGCGTGAGCTTCTGTAACAAGTTGTCTAAGGCGAAAGGTCTGACGAAGTGTTACACGATAACAAACATGGTTTACAACGGCAACCACATGACCTCAGCGGACGTCTCGTGTAATTTCGACGCGAACGGTTACCGTTTGCCGACTGAGGCTGAGTGGGAGTACGCCTGCCGCGCTGGGGCGACAGACACGGTTGGCGAGAAGGAGCCGAACGCTTGGGGTCTTTACGGTATGCACGGAAATATGTGGGAGTGGTGCTGGGACAGGTATAGTTCAGCCTATTATGGGACGCGGCCGAATCCGGATACCAATCCCACGGGTCCTAGCACTGGCGGGGGCCGGGTCATTCGTGGTGGCGGCTGGTCCATCGACGGAGGCTGCCGTTCGGCTAGTCGTTCTGGAATGATCCCGGCGCTCCGGCTCGGCCCCGGTTTTCGCGTGGCCAGGTCTTCCGATTGACCACCTGACCACATTGCCGCCTGTGATGTAGGACGGCCTTTCTGGAGGCTGTGCACTGTGTGAAATGCGAAGGACCAAGAAGGGCATTAGCCCAAGAAGACCCTTCGCGCGGCCCTGTCAGAATTGGTCATCCACTAAGAACACGAAGGGCCACTAAGCTCCTTCTTCGTGTGTCTTCGTGAACTTCGTGGATTCCCCCTCTTTTCGGCAGGCTCGAAAGCCCGCCCTACACCCAGAGATCCCTCCTTCGTGGATTCCCCTACGGCTGCTTGAAAGCAATAGCCAGTGCCTGCTAAGATCGGGGGCATGGCTAGACAGAAGAAGAGAATCGCAATCGGCTTTCCGATCGTTCACTCGGTTCAGGGCGGCGCGGAGGTGTTGGCGTCGTCGCTTCAGTCGGCGCTTGCTGGGAAGGGACACAATGTTTCCAGGATCGAGATTCCTTTCAATTTCTCGCCCGCCAAGCAGCTTCTCCGGGACTGCCTGGCCTGGCGGCTGCTCGACCTCACCAAGAGCTACCTGACGCCGAACGACATCTACATCGCCACCAAGTTCCCGTCCTACGTCGCACGGCATCCCCAAAAGGTGGTTTATCTTATGCATCAGCACAGGGAGGTTTACGAGCTCTGGGGCTCTCGATACAGCCAGCTTAAAAGCAGCGAGGAAGACCATGGCATAAGGGACGCCATCATCTCGATTGATAATCGGGCTCTGGCCGAGGCCAAGTCCATCTTCACCATCTCTAAGCGAGTGAGCGAGCGGCTGAGGCGATACAATGGCCTCGAGAGCAAGGTTCTATATCCGCCTCCGAGGCTGAGCAACGTATTCCGATGTGAGGTATTCGAGCCGTTCGTATTCTGCCCGGGGAGGCTGGAGCTTAACAAGCGACTGGACCTCGTGCTGGACGCGCTCGCCAAGTGCAAGGTCAAAACCAGGTGCGTCATCGCGGGAAGGGGACCGCAGGAGAGCGCGCTCAAGAGGCAGGCTAAGAAGCTCAGGCTCGGCGAGCGGGTCGATTTTGCGGGCTGGGTGGATGACAAGACGCTGATCGATCTCTATGCGAGATGCGTGGGTGTGGTGTTTGCCCCGAAGGATGAGGACTTGGGGCTCATCACACTCGAGGCTTTCCTCTCGAAAAAGCCGGTCGTAACGACCGAGAGTTCCGGGGCAGTGCTGGAGTTCGTCGAGGACGGAGTTACTGGATACGTGGCTTCCACAGCGCCAGATGCGCTAGCAGAGAAGATCGATCTTTTAGTGGCTCACCCGAAGCGCGCAAAGAAGATGGGCGAGGCGGGCTACGAGACCGCGAGCAAGATCACCTGGAACTACGTCGTTGAGCACCTTGCAGACGGATGAATGCAATTGCTGTAGGACGGGCTTTCCAGCCTGTCCGATAGCGATGAAGGATGAAGGATGAAGGAACTGCTAACGGCCAACTGCCAACGGATGAATGATGAAGGCTGAAGGCGGAAGGATTAGGTATTTTCTACTCTGCCTGGTGATCTGCGTTCTCCGCCGAATATGCCGCTGAGAAAGCAGATCACGAGGCAGAGTATAAAATACATAATCCATCACCCTTCAGCGGTCAAAATAC
>CAZKNE010000265.1:0-3851 GCA_964554005.1 uncultured bacterium
CCAGCGGTGAAGAGCGCAACCGGAAGTATATATGTCAGCGAGATGTGCAGGCCGGTCTGTGGCTCCGAGATAAGCATGGTCGAGCCTAGAACCAGACAGACGATTCCCCCAACGGTAAGCATACCATAGCTCACAACCTTGACCTCCGCTATGAACAATCCGATTCCGATGAGAATGAGTATCAGGCCAGCGTAGTTGACCGGCAGCATCTGAAACGCGAAAAAAGCAGTGATGAGACAGATCACGCCAATCACACCGGGGTATATCGCCCCGGGATGCATCAGCTCGAACATGATGCCGTAAATGCCGATCATCAGCAGGATATAGGCGATGTTGGGATTTGCGATGGTGCTGAGCACTCTGTCCCGCCAGGAAGGGTCAAGACGCTCCGCCACAGCGCCTTTTGTCCGTAGAACGACCGTCTTGCCCGTGTCCAGCTTGACCTTGCGACCGTCCAACTTCTCCAGCAGGTCCCCAAGATTGTTGGCAACGAGGTCGATCATGTTCTTCTTCAGCGCCTCGCTCTCAGTTATCGATTTGGATTCTCTGATCGATTCCTCGGCCCACTTGAGGTCCCTGCCCCTCTTCTCGGCGAGGCTCCTAGCGTAGGCGGCGAGATCGTTCTCAACCTTCTTGGCCATAGTCTTGTCCATCTTCTGGCCACCGCCTGCAACAGGATGCGCGGCTCCCATGTTTGTGCCGGGGCTCATAACTGCGACGTGCGAGGCGAGAAGGATTATGCTGCCTGCCGACGCTGCACGAGCTCCTTGAGGCGCCACGAAAACAACTACGGGCACGCTGCTTGCCAGGATGTGCTTAATGATGTCCTTTGTCGGGTCGAGACCGCCACCGGGCGTATCCAGCATGATGACAACGCACTCGGCGCCTCGCTTTGCCGCCTTGTCGATCCCCCTGTTGATGTAAGCAGATGTGGCGGGATTGATCGTGTCCGACACAGTGAGAACAACCACAATGGGTGGTTTAGCCACTACCGCCGTGGTCGTCCCGACAGACCCGGCTGTCGCAACCGAGGCGAGCGTGGCGCTGGTTGGCGACGTGGTGCTGTCGGCGCCGGCCAAAAGAACGCTACCGACTAGGATTAAGCACAAGGATATAACTGCCGGTAATCTCTTCATTCGCTCCATCGTCCTCCTGTAAGAACTACCACCTGCATCAAGAGCCCCTGCACTATTTCAATCAATAGCGCCTGTTAACCCTAACTGAGAACTGTATCGTCTTCTCCTCATTGGCTCCGACTGCGAGCTTGAACTCGACTCGGTTGGCTGTTACCCGCTCATAATCAGCGCTCGATTCGAGCATCTTCCAGTCTCCCGGTATTCTCTCTCCGACGATTACTGTGATCGCATCTTCCTTGCGATTGGAAACGGAAACCGAGAACGAGGCCTCCTCGCCCTCTCGGCCAAGAGAGCGAGAACTTGTCCGTTTCTGCTCGGCCACCACATCAAACGCCTTGCCGACGTGAAGCTCGAACCTCTCGCCCTTCGGCACATTGCCGACACTATCCTCACCGATCAGGAGCAGCTGCCCCTTCAATCTCTGATACACCCTGACCTTGCCCTGTGGAAGAGGCATGCCCAGCCCGGAGGTTTCATTGTTCTGGATTCGTAAGACGACTTTGGCCGACTGCTTCTCGGACTCACCACGGCCAGAATGATAAGACCAATCAAACTGGTATCTCTTTGATAATCGACATCGGTCAGATGAGATGAATCCGACCTGCTTCTGCTGGCCCCGCTCGAGCGTTACTGTCTCTGGAAGGGCATAGACGTGGTACTCGAATGCCTGCTGCGGAGCGATGTCAGCGCCTGGCATGGGTGCTGCCGCCATCTTCAGCGCCCGCATCTCCGGCCGAGGGACTTCGTTACGGCTCAGATTCACAGAACCCGCTACGACGCTAACCCTCGCATCCTGGAACGAGGAACCACTCCAGTTCGCTATGGAAATCAGCCCTCGCAGCCACATCGAACTCTCATCTTCACTGACCGTCGCCGTGTAAAAACCTTTCCAGGATATGCCGGACGCAAGATAGGTTAGCTCTATTGTATGCTTCCCCTGGTTCTTCGCCTCAATAACACACGAGAGCACTGGCCTCTCAGAAAGGCCTTTTGGAACCCCCGGCAGGAGCACGGAGCCCTGATAGCCGATGAGCACTTGGCCCTCGACCTCGTATATCCCCGGCGCTAGCAGCCGGCCCTTCGTTCTCCGCTCCTTGTCTATCAAAACGACATCCTTGCCAATCGAGTCTTTTAATAAACTATCAGCGGTTATGCCTGCCTTCTTGTAGTTTTGCTGAACGACTCTGAACGACTGCTCGCTCCCCATCGATAACAGCTGAACCGAGGTGGCGTCGATCGTGTCCGGCACGTCCGCAAAGACCAACATCGACCTCCCCTTCGGGAGCTCAACCCGCCTCGTCTCGGACACAAGCGCCCGATCGGCATAAATGGTGAGTCTGACCTTTTCCCTATCTTTGGCGGTGGAGTTGACGGTTTGCAGCGTCTCGGCACCTGTCGTGGCGGAAGCAAGCACGATTGCGATGAGGCTTAGGAGTAATAACCTCAAGGGCCTGCGCAGGCGCACGGCGTCGTTTGCCATGCCTGCCCCGCATTGCAATGGCGAAGAGAACTCACTTCTTTGGTTCATTCGACTACATACACCAGGTTTTCACTTATAGCTGCGAAAGTTAGCTGTCCACGCTCAGAGCTCATCGAACCCTCACGGGAAGGCGCAACGTTATCTTGGTCGAGAACTGCGAATCTTCGGGGCCAGGGTCCTCCACAACCAGACTGCCTCCGTTTCTCGTGGCAATGGCGTAACATTCCGAAAGCCCCAAGCCCGTGCCGAGTCCCTCGGGCTTAGTAGTGTAAAATAGATCGAAGATGTGCTCCCGCAACTGCTTTGGTATCCCTCGGCCGTTGTCCAAAAAGGATGCCGTTACAGATTCGTTATCACCGGCAGCGGTCGTTTTAATGAGCACAAGTCGAGGCACATCTTTGGCCTTGCCCTCGCTCGCATAATAGATCGCATTCCACAGTAGCTCTCTCAACAACATGTTGATCTCCCGCGGCCGGCACTCAACATCGGGCAGCTCGCCGAGCTGGGTCTCGACCGAAACGTCAGCATCCTCAATGTCGGTTGAGCACATTTTGATGACCATTTCAACGTCGCTGTTGAGGTTGGTGAATTGAACTGGCTCCTGGTCCAGTCTCACGAAATTGCGTATCCTGCGCACTATCTCCTCGATGCCGGCCGTTCCCTCAAGGATGCCATCCACAGACAGCCGAATGCCCTCTTCCAAGAGGTAACGTAACTCGTCGATGTCAACCTCGTCGCCCCGAAGGAGCGCTGCTGCCATCTTACGAAGCTCACCGATGTCATCAGGCAAGGACTCCGCCCCACCCTTGACCTTCGCGAGCTCGTTGTTCACCTCGTGCGCAATGCCCCTCGCAAGGTGCTTCATCGACACCATCTTGCGGTCCTGAAGGTCCTGTAAACGTTGCTCCAACATCTCAACCAGCTGCCTATTCTGCTCAGAAAGCGATGAAAGCCGCGCGATATATTGCGCGTTCTGTAGCGAGAGCGCGGCCTGAACACTCAAAACCGCAAGATGCTTCACATCCTCATCAGTCTTGTTTAGGACCTGAAGCACGCCCACTCGCTTGCCATCTGACAACTCAAGCGGCATACAGAGCATCGAGCGCGTCCGGAACCCTGTCTTCGCGTCAACCCTCGGGTTGAACCGCTCGTCAGTGTGTGCGTCAGGAATCCGAACGGTTTCCCCGGTCTTGGCAACGTGGCCTGCTATCCCCTCTCCTATCTTGAGCCTGATC
>CAZKNE010000266.1:0-3842 GCA_964554005.1 uncultured bacterium
GGGCGAGCATTTCCCTGATCGGCTGGAAAGCCACGCCCAGCCCAGACTCGGCCGCGTTCAGAAACCCTCCCGACTCATCAAACAGCGCAATCCAAGCATGTTGATAACCCTTGTAGGACGTGAGCAGCTCGCACGCCCGCCTGAGCAATCGGTCCCGGTCTTGCTCGTGTGTTATCAGCTGGTTCACGTTGCGGATCGCTCGAAGTGTGAGGTTTAGGTGCTCAAGCGACTCATGCTCCCGCTTGCGCTCCGTGATGTCCTTCACGTATTCGATTACGCCAGTGGTAGTCCCATTTGCGTCCTTCAACGGGAAGGCTGACAGTTCAATCCAGCCGGTAGGCTCCTTCTCGGAAGGGTAAGGCACGATAACGGTCTGCAGCTGCCCCGTTTCGATTGCTGGGAGCGACGGGCAGAAGGGACAAGGGCTGTCTCTTTGCTGATAGACCTCGTAACATTTCTTGCCGACTAGCGGCGCTTTGCTGGAATACATCTTCTCCATCCAGCGATTGACTCGCACAATGTTGAGCTGCGAGTCCAAGACGCTGATCCCATCCCGAATCGCGTCGAAGATGTCCTGCAATGACGGTTCGGCCACTGTTCTTCCTCTAGCGTTGCCAATGTTTCGCACCGGTTCCCATAATATCTACATATTGTTACCTTAACTATTGGGGCCGGTTGATGTCAACCACTCCGGCTTGGTTGCAATCGAGCCAAGTGCGGCTATGATACCAGCACTTTATTGCATTTGATTTTGGCACAGGAGGATAATCGACTTATGCCTGTCCAGCAGGCGGACGTTCTGTTCATAACGTGCAGCTATCCCAAGAAAGAGGCGCGAACAAGGCAGATAATAAAAACATACACGCCGCCTCTTGGCTTCGCCATGCTCGCGGCGTTCCTGCTAAAGCGAGGTATCTCCGCCAGTATCGTTGACGCCCTGGCCCTCGAGCTTACGGAAGATAAGGTCCTTGCGAGAGTCTCTGCCATCAGGCCAAAAATCATAGGGTTCACTTCGATCACGTCGCTGTTCGGCCCGAACCGGCGGCTCGCAGCGCTGGTGAGGTCCCGGTTCCCCGAAGTCCTTATCATCCTCGGCGGGCATCATGCAGCAACGTTCAAGGAGAAGCTGCTGGCCGAATCGCCAGAGTTTGACGTTATCGTCTATCCCGAGGGCGAGATACCTCTTTTAGGACTGGTCGAGGCATTTGCTGCTGCCAATTGGGACAAAGGGGCATTCCTAGCGGACGAGGCGACTCTGGCCAAGATACCGGGCATTGTATTTCGCAGACGTTCGGGCCCTCCGATTGCGACCGGCAGACCTCCGCTCATCATGGACCTCGACAGCCTGCCGTTCCCTGCCAGACATTTGCTGCCGATGGAGAGGTATGTGCCGCTGCCGCACCAGCACAGTCGGCTTCCGGCGGTTCACATGATGGGCAGCAGGGGTTGTCCTTACAACTGTGCCTACTGCAACAACGCTGCGGTCATGGGAAGGACGCTGAGGCTCAGGAGTCCGGAGAATATTGTCAGCGAGATATGCGAGCTCAAGCGCGACTACGGAGCGAGGGAGATATTCTTCTGGGACGACACAATGGCCGCCAACAGGAAATGGCTGCTGAGGCTCTGCGAGATTCTGATCGCGGAGAAAGTTGATGTTACTTGGTCAGCAGCGACTAGGGTTGATTCGGTTGACCCGGGCCTACTGGAGGTGATGCGTCGCTCTGGCTGTTGGCGGCTGTTTTATGGGATCGAGACCGGCATCCAGAGCCTTCTTGACCTGCTGAACAAACACACAAGGCTTGAACAGGCTCGGGATGCTATCAGGTGGACGAACGAAGCGGGCATAGAGACAACGGCCTCGTTCATGATAGCGCTTCCCGGGGAGACACCCGAGATGGCCCAGGAAACGATTAAGTTTGCACTGGAGATAAATCCTACCTATGCGGATTTCCACGTAACTACGCCGTTTCCAGGCACTAAGATATTTGAGGAGGCGCGAAAGTACGGAAGGTTGAATATGGATTTCTCTCGTTACGATTGCTACGAGCCGGTCTTCGTGCCCTTCGCTTACAAGGATGAGGAGGAGATACACAAGATGCTCTTGCTGGCCCAGCGCTCTTTCTACTTCAGGCCGTCTTATGCCCTGCGGAGGCTTGCCAAGGTTCGTTCATGGGGTGACTTATGTCGAATCTTCAAGGGGTTCATTGCGCTGATGGCGTTCCTTGCTAGGAGCAAGCGATTTCAGAGGACACCTCAGTGAAAGCAGGCAGCTTATTCGACGCTCTTCCCGCTGCAAGGGCTTTTTATCGCCTCACAAAGGCGCTGCTCACGAGGCGCCAGCCTGTTTATGTCATCTATGAGATAACCGACCGCTGCAACCTAAGGTGCAGGATGTGCAGCGTTTGGCGCCGCGCCAAGAAGGAGGAGGAGCTCGGACTAGACGAAATAGAGACGCTTGCGAGCCGCCTCTACGACATGGGCGTAGTTGTGGTGAGCTTGAGCGGTGGCGAGCCGTTCATGCGTGATGATCTTCCCGAGGTCGCACGGATATTCAAGAGAAAGGGCCTGATCACGCGGCTCATGACGAACGCCGTCGATGTGAGTGAGAAGAAGATAAGAGCAATTGTTGAGGCTGGCATTGACTCCATCTCGGTCTCGCTCAATACCCTGTTTCCAGAGGAGGAAGCCTACATCTGCCGGAGCGATAATTCTCTGTGGGAAGAAGTCGTCTCCAACATGGTCCTTTTCTCGAACATTATGAGAAAACGCGGCTCGCTACTTGTCATGTCCACCTGCGTGTCCTCCATCAACGTCGATCAGCTCCCGCTGCTCGAGGAGTTTGCCGCATTTCTGGGATTCCGCGCCAATTTCATGCCGACCGAGCTTGCACCCAAGAGAAAGCCCGGCCTGAGGTTCTCCGACTGTGCGCCAGAACTTGAGCTCTCCGTAGCAGACCGAACCACGTTCATCAACTCCATGAACACTCTCCTTCAGCGCAGGATGCGAGGCACAGTACTCAACTCGACCCGCTTCCTCCAAGAGATGCGAAAGTTTGTCCTGCAAAACGGTCGCCACTGTGGTATCTGTGATGCCGGAACGCTGTACTTTACCGTCGATCCGGCCGGCAGGTTCTCGATTTGCCACAAGTTTAGGCCCGAAGATTCACTGCTATCGCCAGGCTTCATATCCCGCTTCGAGTCCCCGAGATTCCAGGACCACTGGAGAGACCTCAGACGAGCGTGCCCAGGCTGCATGCACCCTTGCTGGATGGAGGTCTCCAACACCTTTCGCCACATCTGGCCACTTGCACAGACGGCAAGCCATTTCGCAGGCAACTACCGCAAGCGAAAGCCGATTACAATCAAGGAAGCGCTCGACTTCGCCTCATCGTTGAGGGGGCGTCTCGGGCGAGGTCCGAGCGTCCCTGCTGAATAGCTACGTGCACTGGCGTCGGCTGGCACTCTGTTCCTGCCGCGTCACCTTCTGTTACATAGCACAAACACCTTAAAACAGCCCAAAAGCACAATAATCCCTTCAAATGCGTCAGGATATGTTACGCTTCACTCCCGGACAAGCGCGACTAATTGCCCGACCCAACACACACCATATCCTGTGGCGTTCGATGCCTCTGCTCCAATCAGGGCTATATAGGGGAGTTCAGATGCTTAAGCACCGCTCAATATAGATATTCTCGTCCCTGTGGCACGAATACTGCATATATCCTACTCGGAGAGAATGGGTTGTCAGACAGCAGCAAGCCAGACGATCGTTGAGAACCTTCTGATCCAGCTCCTTGCTTGAAACCCATTTCTCCATGGTAACTAGCGAGGTGTCTTGGGGTC
>CAZKNE010000267.1:0-3826 GCA_964554005.1 uncultured bacterium
TCAACGTCTATACGCACGGCGAGATGCTGCCCGCGCTGGCCTATCCGGGCCTCAAGAAATACAAGCATCTCGTCGGGAACTATGGCAGCGCTTGGCAGAATCAAGCTCGGGAGTTCGACGCCTTCCCTGGGTCGATACTGATGACGACCAACTGCATACAGAAGCCCCGCGAGAGCTACAAGGACAGGATATTCACGTGCGGACTCGTCGCATGGCCCGGCGTTAAGCACATCTCCGACCGCAACTTCGCACCCGTGATTGATGCGGCATTGGCGGCGCCGGGCTTTGCGGAGGATGCGCCAGAGAAGCGGATCATGATAGGTTTCGGGCACAATGCCGTGATGGGCGTGGCGGGCAAGGTAATCGATGCGGTCAAGGCGGGCAAGATTCGGCACTTCTTCCTCATCGGCGGCTGCGATGGGGCGAAGCCCGGCCGCAACTACTACACCGACTTTGCGAAGGCCGTGCCTAAAGACTGCGTGATCCTGACACTTGCCTGCGGCAAATACCGGTTCAACAAACTCGAGTTCGGGGACATTGATGGCATCCCACGCTTGCTCGACATTGGCCAGTGCAACGATGCCCACTCGGCAGTCCAGATTGCGGTCGCTCTGGCCGACGCGTTCGGATGCAGCGTGAACGAGCTGCCGCTATCGTTCATCCTGTCCTGGTATGAGCAAAAGGCCGTCTCGATCCTCCTCTCACTGCTGCACCTCGGGATCAAAAACATTCGCCTCGGGCCAACTTTGCCGGCTTTCACAACGCCGGCCGTGCTCAACGTCCTTGTGGAGAAGTTCAACATCTCTCCGATCACGACGGTCGAGCAGGACCTCGCGGCCAGCCTCGGCTGATTCCTGGCGCTAATTGGTGGCCGGGCTGCCTTTCGCGGCCCGGTCTTACCCTGTGCCCTTATGGCTGTCCAATGAGTCGGTCTGAGGTTGTGTAGGGGCGGGGCTTGTCTCCGCCCATCTATATATTCGGGCAGACACAAGGCCTGCCCCTACGTATGGCATACCCCGCTGCTACTTTATCACGAAGGAGCTGACCTGCGACTCAAATACCCCGTGATCGCCATTTGGCAGACCCCTTATTCTCCAATAGATGGGGACATCTCGCGGCATGAGCCTGCGCAGCGCCGTGATGTCAAACGACCCGCCGGCAAGCTGGAGCGCTGGGTAGGAGTTATAGATCGGCAGGGGGTTATCGAAGTTGGCGCAGAGAGAGAGCTGAATGTTGAACAGGTAGCACTCCGATGTGTCCCACCTGAGCGTTATACGTGGTCTCGTGATGACGGCAGAGTTCGCTGGGGAGGCGAGCTTGATCTCGCCCGCACTCTCATCCGTCCCCTCGACTAATTTGCGGAAGTCGGCGCAGATAGCAGCCGCAAGGGATGGTTGAAGCTCATAGAGCCGCGCATCGCCGGCGCGAAAGGCCAGCTTAGGCCTGGGCTGGAGCGACTCGACACGCGCGGGCGTCCACTCAGACGGGAGAGAATAGACCGACCTCGCCCCAATGTAGATATATCTCGCAGGCCTCGAGGCGAGCTGAAGCTTCGTCTGTGACCAGTTGATTATATTGACGTGTGGGACCGAGACAGTGCGCCCGGTCATCATCGGTATCCATATCCCCGCATCGCTGTAGTTGTTGGCGATATGGGTATGAGGGGGGGTGTTGTGTTTGATCCACTCGAACGCGCGGAGATCGCGTCGTGTTACCGGCGCCTCGGCAAGGCCTGGTTTTATGTAGTAGCCGTAGCTTCCGGTAGCGCATAGGCACGCAAGCACTACAAAGGAGGCGCGGGCAAGTTGCCTCAGGCCTCGTGGAGAGATGATGTCGGCCAGGGCGTTACGGGTCCTCAAAAGCATAGAGCCGATGAGAGGCGCCGCGAAGATAGGGAGCATTGCCCCAGCCCTATCGGGCAGCAGGAAGGCGGAGCCGGGCAGCCACTGGTATCTGGCGTTTACGATTATGCCTACGATAGCCAGGACGAAATAAAGGTCAATCCTGTCCTCCTGGGTGCCTGAACATGCAGCCACAAGCATCGCAAACCCAAGCAGTATCGCAAGTGGCCCTACTGCATGTTCAGCGAGGTGCAGGGGCAGGGTAAGCGGGGCATCGAGCAGCGTGCCATGCCAGCGCTCGGCAGTTACTGAGCCCCACATCTGCATCCACTCCGCCTCGTCTTTGGAGAGCTCGCTGTCGAACCTCACAAGAAAGAAGGAAATGCACATCAAGCACACGATGGCGATCAGAAGGAAGGGTAACACCAGTCTTAAGAGCTTATGGTCCCTAATAGCAGTCCAGATGAGATACACGCCGTAGGGAACGCTCGCCGTGGCGAGCACAAGGGCCGGCATTGGATGGGATAAGAACCCAGCAGAGAGCCATAGCGCCCCAAGGAGTGCCTCGCCCAATCTGATCTTCCGCGGCTGGCGCAGCGCCGGCAGGGCGCAGGTGATCAGTGCTATCGAAAGCACGGTTGGTGTGCCGCCCCATGCGAAGAAGTGCTGTGGGTTTCTCGAGAGAAAGACCCCCACTGCCGCGGATGCCGCCGCAAGGTTGCTGCCGAGACGTGGGGCTAGCGTGCCCCAGAGAACGAGGAACAGTAAGCAATAGACCAGGCAGTCGGTCAGAAGGACGGCCCGGTAGATGGGCAGCACCCCGCCCGAGACCGATGCGATCATAGCCGCGAGCGTGTGAAAGCCGATCGAGAACGCGCCAAACTTCTCGATCGGGAGGTAAGGCTGGTAAGTGCTGGGGACACCGCCGGCGTCGTGGACCATCCTCGTGATGTATCCGTGCATACTCATGTCGGCGCCGGGTGGGGCCAATGTGAGGAAGAATGGCAGAAGCGTTAGTAATAGGACCGAGGCGAGGGCGATGAGATGCGTGGGGCGTTTGGGCAACAGTGATGGCAGACTTGGGTTGCGGGCGATGAGCACAACCCAGATGCCTCCTGAGACGACTGAAACGAGCCAAAAGAGGGTCGTCAGTCGCAGCCCTACGCTTGAGGCGGCCCAGACGCAGACTATCCAGAACGAAAGTGAGGTGGCGACGGTTCTGGCGAGGCGCGGGATGGGGCCTTTGGATGCAACGCTTGCGAGAGCTTGTAGCAACAGCCCGGGGAGCAAGAAGATCGCGATTGGGCGAAGATATGGGACCACGAAGATCGCCCCGAGAAGGACCGCCCAGAGATAAGGCTGGGTGCTCCCACGCCTCAAGGGTGGCGGCATAAGTTTCAGGGCTTGTCGCCGCGCGACTGCATTTGCTCTTCGCGCTGCTTTGCCTGATGCACAAACGCCTCGAGCCGGGTCTGTTCAGATTGGTTTTCGAGGCCGTCGTAGTTGATCGTAAGCGCCGGCACAGCTTTGAAGTCGTCGTGCATTTTCTTCATAATGGCTGCCACGATCGTTCCGGGAAGGCACCCGAACGGCGTAACGTTTATGACGCCTGCTGCGCCTTTCTTGATGAAGTCGATCATCTTCCCTATTGAAAGAATGCTCTCGCCCTGAAAAGTAACATCCAAATACGGCACCGCAGCCTGAACTGTCTCTTGGATTGGCTCATCCTCATAAATACCCAGCGAGTCGCTTACGCCCCGACGGACAGTTCGCTCGCCGCGACGCTGCAAAAGATGCAGGGCGCGGGCTTTGATGAAGTTCTTCCAGTTTCGCTCCGACGTTGCATCGAAACCGGCGATATAAGTAAGATAGTATAACCATTCACTGAATGGCGGGAACCAGACCTCCGCGCCCAGGGCCTCAAGCCGCTTAATAAGGTTTTGGTTGCTGAACCTGTGCGACCTGACGTATATCTCGCCTACGAC
>CAZKNE010000268.1:0-3822 GCA_964554005.1 uncultured bacterium
AAGCCAACCGCGACCTTCATCTCTTTTTCTCCTTTTTACTAATCGCTTTCTATCCTAAACCGATCAGGTCCATCATCTTCCGGGTCGAATCCCTGAGAACTTCGGGATGCTTCAACACGAACTTCACTCCGGCGGTTTCGAATAGCTCGGGAAGAGGAGCCGTGTTGCCCAAGGACAGCGCTTTCTTGTAATCCCTGACGGCCGCGTCATAATCCTCAAGCGAGCGGGCAAATACCTGCATGGCCCCTACCTGGGCGATTCCGTACTCGATGTAATACAAGGGCACTTCGTAAACATGAAGATATTGCCAGCCCATCTTGCTAATGTCTTCCAGTCCGGTGTAGTCCATGTAAGGGCTGTATTTCTTTGTCAGGGCCTGCCAGCATTCCGCCCTCTTCTCGGGGTCCTCGCCATCTGGATGTGTGTAAACCCAGTCCTGGAACTCGTCCAGCTGTGCCATGAACGGCAGGAACGCCAGGTCGCTCTCCAGCTGCTTGATTCCTATCCTTTTCCGGTCTTCCTCGTTGTACACGATGTCCCAGTAAGGCCGGGCCAGCAACTCCAAGGACATGGATGCAACCTCAGCGAATTCCAGCGGCGGAGTTCGCGCGGGGTAAGGCAAGCGCCTGGAAAGAAAACCGTGCATGGCATGGCCGCCCTCGTGTATCAGCGTGTCGAAATCGCGGCTAGTCCCGACAAAGTTGCTGAATATCATGGAGATGCGTTCCTCCGCAAAATCGTTCATGTATGCCCCCGGTGCCTTGTTGGGCCGGTTTTCCAGGTCCAGATAACCTCTCTGGTCCATCAGGCGAAAAGCATCCGTGAATTTTGGGTCCACAGAACCCAGAACCCTCGCGACCTTGTCCTTCAGGTCATCCAGGTCCTCGTATATCTTCGGAGGCTCCGCACCGTCCGGGTCCACATGCCGGTCCCAAGGCCTCATCGAATTGAGACCTAGCTTCTCCTGACGGCGCCGGTATATCTCGGCGGCGGCCGGAACCACATACTCCTTTATTGCGTCCCTGAATGCCTTTCCGTCATGTCTATCATAGCTCAGGCGCTTGTAATTGCGGAACTGGTACTCCACGAAATCAGGAAGGTCCGCATTCCGGGCCATCTGCTTGCGCACCTTGAGGCAATTATCGAAAAGATCGTTCAGCTTGTCGTAATCCTTAGCATGCATCTCCATAATCGCGCGCCAGGCCCGTTCTCTGAGCTGGCGGTCGGTCGATTCAAGAAATGGCATTAGCTGCTGGCTGGTCATTTTCTTCCCGTCGAATTCGGTCGCCCATTCGGATGATATTTTTTGATATTGCTGCTTGTACTTGATGTCTTCGGTGATCAATGGAAGGTTGCTTTCCCTGAAGAGTTCCACGGACCATTCAGCTTCCTTTCTGGCTATCTTAAAATCCATCGGCAACCACTCCTCCGGCATTTCCAATAAGCGGCGCTTGGCCTTGTCGTCCAGCTCCTCCATTAGCGGTATTACCTCGCCGGCCAGGCGCTCGTATTCCGCCTCGGCCTCCTTGTTGCCCGTGTTCCTCGTGAATTCGAAATAGGCCCTGGCAAAAGCCTCGAGCTTCGTGCGCAGGTCACCAGTTGAGGACAGAGCTTGCTTGGCACGGTTATAGAAATCAGCCATCTGCGACTCTATGACCGCGAAGTAGATGTCCTCTTTGCTCTCGAAAAAATTATACAGGGTGCCAACAGAGAACTCGGACGCCTCGGCAATCTCATGAAGCGAGGTCGCCTCGTAACCTCTTTCGACAAATAGCCGCCCTGCCGCCTCGATTATCTCCGACCTGCGCCAGGCCGCCTCCCTCTCCTTTCGGGAGAGTTCGTGCGTTTCAGGAATGTCGCTCATTTTCAGGAACCTCACTAAATGCTAGCAAGATTATTGCGGGGCTTTAATGCTTATTCGTATTGTGAACTTGAACCCGCAATCTAATCACTTCTACCATATTATAGAATCCAATTCAACATTTGTCAAGCAATTCTGCAACCTGCCTACATAATCTCAGCTGAAGCCTACGCATCAAAAGCCAACGAGATTAGACCTGTTAGACGCGGCTGACACCCAGACTGTGATTGCATTGGCCACGGCGGAAGAGGCTGTCCAATAAGTCCCCGGTTGACGGAGGGGATTTGTGGATTGTGGATTGTGGATTGCGGATTGCGGATTGCGGATTGACGGCCAACAGTCAACTGAACGGCCAACTGTCGCGAGAACGTTGGCTTCATACACTTATGCCAAGTCGAGGCGCCGGATTCCAGGACCGTTGAAAGCGGCGTCAAGTCACCGCACTCCAAAATGTGCCGCCGCTGCCACGCCCCGGGCGAGATCAAGCGAAGGCTTTGTGGCTGGGGCAATATGCGTTATGCTGTTGGCTCGATTTCGTGTTAATGACGATCGGCAACCCAGAAATAGGGAGACTCTGCTGCATGAATATCGCCTTAGTTGACGTTCCGAGCGATGGCCGGAACCTCATCTACAAGGACTGGGCGGGAGGCTATGGCACGGCATTCTCCGTCGGTAATTCGCTCAGGGCCAGGCTTTTACAGAAGGCGAAGAAGACTGGGATCAAGCTGCCACTTACGCGATTTGGCTACTTGGCGGCAGTTTTGAGACAATCGGGCCACGAGGTAGGATTCTATCAGGAGGACCTTCCAGATTCGGCGGACGTCGTCCTGCTTCACTCGTCGATAGTTGATGTCTATCAGGAGCTCGCGCAAGCGGACAGGTTGAGGCAACGGCTGCACGCTAAGGTCGGCTTCGTCGGCCCGTTTGCAGGAGCGATGCCCGACATGTATCTTGAGCACGCCGACTTCGTGGTCAAGGGCGAGCCAGAGCAGTTTGCCTATCGGATTGACGAATATGAAGAGCTCTCTGGCGTTCTCGAATCGCAGCCGATCGATGACCTTGATTCACTTCCGTTTCCCGACTGGTCCATCTTCCCGCGGAAGCGATACTCGTATTACCCAAACATCAAGGCGAGGCCATTTCTGCCGATTCTGTCCAGCCGAGGCTGCCCATACAAGTGCAGCTACTGCGCCTATCGTGCGGCATACAAGTGGCGAGCGAGGTCGGTCGAGAACACGGTCGATGAGATCGAGCGCAACGTCAATGAATACGGCACGCGAGGCCTGCTCTTCAGGGACCCCTTGTTCACGTGGGCAAAAGACAGGTCTCGCCAGATCGCGGAGGAGATACTGCGCCGGCATATCGACGTTCGCTGGGGCTGCGAGACGCATCTTGGCCACCTGGACAGGGAGCTGCTCGATCTGCTCTACAAAGCGGGACTCAGGTCAGTCAACGTCGGTATCGAGGTCGCAGACCCCAAAACGCTCGCTGGCACTGGCCGCGAATCTCTTCGCACCGACAAGCAGCTTGCGCTCGTCAAACACTGCGACAAGCTCGGCATCCGGGTTACCGCGTTCTATCTGTTTGGGCTGCCGAACTCCACCGCTGAGGACATGCGCCAGACCGTAAGATACGCCCGCAAGCTCAACACACACGTTGCCTCGTTCAACGTGTTGACGCCCTATCCGGGCACAGAGTTCTACGACAGTGTCAAGGATGAGGTTTTCGAGAAGGACTTCACCAAGTTCACTTCCTACACGCCCGTCATGCACCACAAGCACGTCTCCCCTGCTGCGCTCGAGAAGCTGAGGGAGGAGGCGTTTGTGCGCTTCTACTTCAGGCCAGCCTACATCCTCAAGTTCCTCCAGCGGATGTTTCTCTGGAGATAAGCCGCGGCTGGCCGGTAGCGTAGTCAGGGCCACCGTCGCTATCGCTATGGGGGCTAGAATCAAGCTTGCCTC
>CAZKNE010000269.1:0-1212 GCA_964554005.1 uncultured bacterium
CCAGGACTTGACCCTCGAGATGTTCGGCCTTTGGATAGCCGCTCTGCTTACGCTGTGCATTTTCAGCTTTTTATATAAGGATAACCCCTTCTACAGGTTTGCTGAGCACCTCTTCGTGGGCGTCTCGGCCGGCTATTGGCTCGTCTATAATTATTGGAATATCGTCAAGCCGAACCTGATCGACCCGTTGAAGGAAGGACGGTGGGAATACTTGCTTCCGTTGGTCCTCGGTATGTTCATGCTCACCAGGCTAATTCCGAAGGTCGGGTGGCTCTCCAGATGGCCGATTGCGTTCATGATCGGCTCCGGGTCCGGCCTGATGCTCATCACCTATTTACAGTCGAACTTCTTAGAGCAGATAAAATCAACGCTAGTTCCGCTTGATCTGAGTGGACAGCCCTGGTATGTTGCCGTCAATAATCTGATCCTTCTATTGGGTGTTGTATCTGGACTTGTTTATTTCTTCTTCTCAAAGGCGCATACAGGTGTTACTGGTGGAGTTGCTAGGATCGGTATCGTGTTTCTCATGGTGTCCTTTGGCGCCTCGTTTGGATACACGGTCATGGCGCGTATTTCTTTGCTGATCGGAAGGTTGTATTTCCTGCTACACAAGTGCTCAGGTTTCATATAAGGTGCGGGTCTTGACAAGGGCTTTGGTATCGTTTGCCGGCAAGCGATTGCTGCACATCTCGATATGTGTGTTGGCCGGCTCATTGGTCTTATGTGGCCAAGCGCTCTGTCAGTCGCCTCCGTCGGACACACCTCCCTCGCCAGCTACGAACCTTGTTATGAAGGACACACCCGATGACGACGGCGGTTCGATCACGCTCTCATGGGCGCTCTCGGCCGACGATAAGGGCGGCGCTAGGGATGTCCTTAGCTATGAAATACGCCGCTCCAAAAGCCCTAACGGCCCCTTCGCCACTATCAAAAAGGTCTCAAAGGGAACTACCAGTGCGACCGACGAGAGGAAGCTCGAAAACAACGTTGAGTATTATTACGAGGTTGTTGCGAAGGATGTCTCGAACGAGACGCCGTCCGAGGTGGCCGGACCGGTTCGTGCACGAGTTCAGTGGTTCAACCTCGGGCGATTGAACACTCTGATCGTCACGCTTATTTATATAGCACTGTTGCTTTATTTCATCTTTCAGGCAAAGAAGGGCACGAAGCTCTTCGTTCGCAGGATTGCCGGCCTCGATGCACTCGAGGAGG
>CAZKNE010000269.1:1222-3818 GCA_964554005.1 uncultured bacterium
AACATCCTGTCGGGAGTGGCCAGAACTGTTGCGGAATACGACACGAGGCTGATCGTGCCGAACTTCGACCCAATTGTGATGACCGTGGCTCAGGAGGTTGTCAGAGAGGGATTCATGGCGGCAGGTAAACCGGAAGCTTACAACGAGCAGGACGTGTTCTACGTCACCTCGAGCCAGTTTCCCTTTGTCGCTGCGGTTGACGGGATCATGGTCCGTGAGAGGCCAGCAACGAATCTCTTTATTGGGATGTTCTTTGCCGAGTCGCTGATCCTTGCCGAGACAGGCGCATCCACCGGGGCAATCCAGATTGCCGGGACCGATGCGGTTGCACAGCTCCCATTTTTCATAGCCGCGTGCGATTACACCCTCATTGGCGAGGAGCTCTACGCGGCGAGCGCATATCTCAGCCGAGCTCCACTTCTTTTGGGCAGTCTGAAGGGTCAGGACTGGATGAAGATGTTTCTCATTGCTTGTATATTTATAGGCCTAATCACCTTGAATGCGGGATATGGTGGGTTCAAGAGTTTGTTTGATATTCCTTTAACGATTTTTAGATAAGGTGCTAAAGCTCGTTATGGTCTCAGTCGGGATGAATACTACGAGAGTCAACAGATGAGAAGGCAGGTCCCGCTCATAATCTGCTTTGTCGCCGGCATCCTGATGCTGGCTCAGAGCTTTATTCCGCCTCTGACCTGGTTCTATACTAATGCCCTTGCCTGGGCCAGGATCATTGCGTGCATTGCGCTGTTTATTGGGCTGATAAGCCTCGTCCGCCTGCACGCGACGAAAGTCAGACGAAAGGCCAGGGACTGGCAATTTAGCATAATAACATTGTCTGCGCTGGTCTATATGATGCTTGCGGGCCTTCTGACTCGCTATGGTGTTTTTGTCGAGTTGCACGCTAAATGCGTCCCAGGTTCGACAGGCGACGGGTTTGTTACCGTGCTCGAGAACGCTTTCAACTTCCAGGACATCTTCCTGAACATTCAGATACCGGTTCAGGCCACAATGTTCTCGCTGCTCGCATTCTACATCGCATCGGCCGCGTTTCGCGCGTTCAGGGCCAGAACCCTCGAGGCAACGCTTCTTCTAGTTGCGGCGACGATAGTTATGCTTGGGCGAGTCCCCATCGGGCAGTATATCTGGGGAGTCCCTGAGGCAACCGCCTGGATTCTCAACGTGCCGAACACGGCCGCCAAGCGCGGGATCATGATTGGTATTGGCTTGGGCATGACCTCAACGGCGCTGAAGATCATGCTGGGGATTGAGCGAACTTATCTTGGTATTAAGGATTAGGGGAAGACAGGTATGAGTTTTTGGCGTTTCCTGCTCAGGATGGACAGGCGGATAGTCTTTGTTCTTGTCGCCCTGGCTGTGATCACGCCGCTGCTGCTTCCGCTCAACCTGCCTGTAACCGTCACCGAGCCGGTGAGGAACCTTTATAGAGCGATAGACCAGATTCCTAGTAAGGGGAAACCGATTATCGTTTCCGTAGATTATGACCCTTCGACTGTGCCCGAACTTAGGCCAATGACGCTCGCGGTCCTCAGACATTGCTTTAGAAAAAAAATCCCGGTCATCGTGATAACTATGCTTCCGGCCGGGGCGGGGCTTGCCAGAGATGCTGTGGAGACCGTTGCGAGGGAGTTTCACGGCTCGTCATACGGCAAAGATTACGTGTACATGGGCTACAAGCCGGGACTCTCTCTGGTGATGCTCGGAATCGGTGAGGACTTCCAAGGGACATATCCTGCGGACGGATTCGGGAAACCGACGGCGAAGTTGCCAATCGTAAAACGTGTGAGGAACTACGACGATATTGCCATGGTGGTGGATTTTACCGGGGCATCAGTTTACGAATCGTGGATCATGTTCGCCTACCAGAAATACGGCTGCAAGGTCGGAGCGGGAGTCACTGCGGTCATGGCGAGCGATGCCTATCCTTACTTAAATACAGGGCAGCTTGTGGGCTTGCTTGGAGGGCTCAGTGGTGCCGCTGAATACGAGAAGCTCATCGATTGGCCGGGGAATGCTACCATTGGCATGGACGCCCAGTCCGTTGTGCATATTCTGATTATTGTCCTGATCCTGCTGGGTAATATCGCTTATTTCTTGACACGCAGAAAGCCCGAGGCAGGTCAGAGGGTTGGGCAGAGACAGGAGGGGAGCAGCTGAGATGACGGGGCTGGAGCTTTTCTGGACATGGGTCGCAGCAATTCTCACGTTTTCTATCTACTCGTTCTTATATAAAGACAATGTCTTCTACAAGATCGCAGAACACCTCGTCGTTGGCGTTTCTGTTGGCTATATTTTCACAATCAACTGGTTCCAGGGCTTACACCCCTATCTCTTCGGGCCCCTGTGGAAATCTCGCGAAGAACCAATTAACCTCCTGCGACTGATCCCCGCTTTCCTGGGGGCACTGTTTCTCCTTAGACTCAGCCGCAAGTACAACTGGCTGAGTCGATTCACGATCGCGCTTGTAATGGGAATAGGCTGTGGCGTTGCAATCCCCTACACAATTGAGGCCAGGCTGATTGAACAGACTAAGGCCGCGATGATAAACTTCACTAAGCAGCCGAGCCTTTGGGCTGGC